>NZ_CP045997.1:8578681-8829453 GCF_010233585.1 Spirosoma endbachense | reverse complement strand
ATTAAATGGGAAACGACGACCTATAATTGGAAAGAGATCATTAATCAGTTCAGCATTATCTTTGAAGAACGAATCAAATCGCATCGCATCGAATAAAACCTGCTGACACAGTTCAGCGAGCACTCCCATCGATTTATTATTAATCATAAATCCTTTACAACATTTCTAGGCAACTACATGGCAAAAGAGTATCCAAGTCGCCACCAGCTCTGTAGTCAGGGTAGCTTTTACATTAAATTTCAAATTGCATACGATGGTAATATTCAGAACATATCAGCGACTAAGGGGGCCGATTCTCTTGTCATCAATTTGTTCAAATCGTCTATTAAAGCAACCGAGAAATATTGGAAAGTAACGAAACCTAACCAATCAGAGGTACTTCTGCTGCCAATCCAATATAACTACATGGCTGGTTGTAGAAACGACAATTCTGTCATGCAACTACAGCAAACCTTTGTGTTTGATGATGGAACGCCTTTAAGTTTTCTGTCTTGTAGCGTTTTAAGTCCTTTGATTCAGGTAGTAAATAAGGGGCAAGAAGAATTAAAATAAAGCCTTCATAAAGAAGCGTATGCTACTGGAAATAATAGTCAAAATCCAGTATGAATACGTATCTCAATGATTTAGTAGCATATAGGAAAAAGAAAACTCGACTCTTTAAATGGAAAGTTGTCGAAACTTATCGTACTGAACGCGTCCAAGCTTCTGAAATTGAAGAACGTCTTGGCATCTCTGGGACGGAATTGCGCCGTCTAAACCGCAGCTATTTTAGGTACCGCTTACTTCCTCTGTTATTTCCTAAAAACCGTCGTAAAGCCATGAAACGGGATGCTGATTATGTCAAAATGTTAGAGAAGAAACTAGCCGAAACCGAGAATCAATTTTTACGCTTACAAGCCGAGGCCTACCAAACTGTGATTCAGATTGCAGAGGAGCAATTTCACATCCCTATCATAAAAAAGCCTGGCGCCAGGCGGCCGAAAAATTAACTCGTCGCTACCCCTTGGTGGGTATGGAGTTAATCTGTAGACTGTTTGGCAGAGTGCGTCAAGCCTGGTATGCGGCTACCCGGCGGCAAGAAAGAACGAGTTTCCAAATTGATGCTATTTTGCAGGAGGTCAGACGTATACGTCGTGAAGTACCTGGTATGGGTACTCACAAGCTTCATAACGAGCTGAAGACATTCCTGATGCGCCATCGCATCAAATTAGGTAGAGATCGATTGCATTTGCTCTTAAAGGAGCATGGGATGTTGGCCAAAAAGAAAGTCAACAAAGTGGCTACTACAGAGTCTAATCATCCTCATTATAAGTATCCCAACATGGCTAAAGACTTGAAGCCGACTCGGGTAAATGAACTTTGGCCGGGCCGCCGGTGCGGTGAGCGATCCGACGTACATTCCAGTGGGCGTCAATTATGCTTATTTGTATGTCATTATGGATGCCTTCTCACGCAAAATTGTGGGGTGGTCTTTGCAGAAGACAATGCATGCGCAGGGAGCACTTAATGCTTTAAAAATAGCCTTGTCGGCCCGTAAAGACATTAGTCAGCCACTCATCCACCACTCTGACCGGGGTGTGCAGTATTGTTCATGGACTTATGTACAGCGCCTAAGGCAAGCGAATGCCACTATTAGTATGACTGAATCAGGTGATCCGAACGAGAATGCGATGGCCGAGCGGGTACTTCGCTCCCTAAAAGATGACTGCAAATTAGCGCGTGGCTTCTCTTCTTTTTCAACAGCTGAAGAAGGCGTCTCCCAAGCCATCAATGCTTATAACACGGTTCGCCCCCATGCATCATTAAATTATTTGACTCCAAGTCAGATGCATCAGCGTAAGCGTAAACCCAAGCTTCGCCGGGCGCCGGTGCGCTGGTATCCGTACAAGAAAGTCCGGTACGGAAATGTACAATATGAAGCGGTATTTCGGTGATTTTAATATCTGTCCAACTCAATCAGTAGCATACGACACCCTCAGATATAATATCGTTAGGTTAATTTCTATTTCTTCATCTTATTCTCAAATAGAAAAACCCCGTTTTTATTGGCCACAACAAGGTCGGTTTTCTTGTCGCCGTTCATGTCCTGCGCCACAATATTGAGCCCCGCACCCGAGTCGTTGTCGATAACATGCTCTTTATAATAAGGCTCTTTACCCGGCGTAAACTCAAACCACATGAGAATAGCCGGATCACTGTCGCCGGGGTCACGACCGTGGTGAGCCAGAAATCGCTTTCCGGTTATATAATCCTTACGACCATCTCCGTTCAGATCAGCCATGATCGACGAATGAGTCTGGGCTGTGGTGTTACTCATTAAGTGGGTTTTAAAAGTAAGCTTACCCTGCTCATCGACTACCTGCTCATGCCACCAGACACCCAATGCATGGGCCGATGCGCTTACTACATCGTTTTTTCCGTCGCCATTCACATCCAGTACCTGCATGTGGGAACAGGGTTCGCCCAGATTTGCCGGATGGAATACCCAGTTGCCGGATTTTTTATCGGCCGTTCCTTCAAACCAGCCCTCACGAACCACAACATCGTTAAACCCATCCTTATTCACGTCGCCATACCCGATTCCGTGCGAAAAGATCTCGGTTCCGGGTACGTTCTCCCGGCTCAGGGCGAAGCGTTTCCAGGCGGTTTCACCTGGTTTGTCGGGCGCTTTTAGCCATACAATCTGTTTCTTCGCCTTATCCCCGCAAAGAATATCGAGTCGGCCATCGCCATCTATGTCAATAAAACCCGGCGACTCATTGGCGATGCCAACGGAATCGTCGAGAGCGTGTTTTTTCCATTGGCCCGGTTGATTTTTGGGATTCTCAAACCAGAAACCCGGTTTTCCGGGAAAGTCAACAATGACGACGTCGTCCCAGCCATCCTGATTTACATCCATTCCCATATTCAGGAACGAATCACTATACTCCTTTCGAGGGTCATAGACGCGGGAAGGAGCCATCTCGTGGCGTTTCCAACTGGGCGCTTCAAACCAGTAATAACCGGCAACAATGTCCATTAGCCCATCCTTGTTCAGATCAGCGACGGCTACTCCTTCGGAAATAAAATCTCTCGTTATTTCTGTCTTTTTAAAGTCATCAGACAGCACGATGGACTTTGAATCAGGGGCGTTTGCGGTTGTATTCGCGGCCTGCTGCTGGCGTACTTTAAACAGGGATTTATCCTGACCATACGCGTTTATAATACAGCCGAAAAGGAGTAGGCCGCTCAGCAAATGTCGGCTATTCAGGTCTATTCTTGTCATCATGGCTAGTAAGGGATTTATGAACTATGGAGAATGAATAATAAATCATACAGTCGGACTACTTTCGGTGCTTACCACTACGATTCATTTTACCTCCTCCATGTTCATTCTATGGTATCCAGGTTTTCACTCTTCCAGTACTTTGGCAATCAACGCCTGAATTTCATGGCTTTCGTGTGAATGATCCAGTTTGCCGACCCGGTTATTCAATTCTTTCAGGACTTTTTTAGAATCCTCCGTACCGATTGCCGCAACGCGCTGAATGGTGTAGGGGAGATGCTTCGGCATTTTGGATTTTTGCGCCAGTTCCAGCGCCCGCTTCATATCGATAGCGGCCAGCGGTTCGGCGGCATACCACAGCATCAAAGGCAGGTTATGATCATCCTTGTCTTCTTCTTTTTGAACGAGCGCATCCAGTACATCCCAGCGTTGCGCCGGTTCCAGCCTCAGCATGGCCGATGCCAGATAAAGCCGAACAAGCGCCGAATTATCGTTCTGGGCCATTGTAACAAACTGTTTCAACGTTTCCGGAGAAACGCTTTTGTCTTCGGCGAGTAGTTGAATGGCCCAGCTTCTGACGTATTCATTTTCATTCGTCAGCAAATCGGTCAACTCCTTGTCGGTGAGCCCCTTCGTGACATGCAGCGCCCAGAGTGCCCGTAGTTTTCGGGTAGCATCGGGATTTTTTGCCAGAATTTCTTTCAGAGCTTTCTGTACCTTTTTATTGGGTCCACGTTCCTGTAAAATCGTTCGGGCTTGCCGTACATACCATTCGTTGGGGTTCAACTGATAATTAACCAGTTCCATATCCGATGCCTTAGCTAAATCGACCTGTACCCATTTGTCGTTTTCATGGGTAATCTTGAAGATTCGGCCCATGGTTTTGTCATGCACGTCAGGATTGGGGCTGTGGCATTGGTTCTTATCGTACCAGTCGATGGCATAAACCGAACCGCTTGGGTCGTACTTGAAATTCAGCCATTGCGACCAGGAGTCATTCATGGCCATGAAATCCGATTTGTGGGTGACCATATAACCCGATCCAGACCGGGTCGGATGATCCTGGTTGAACCGGGAACCGTTGATGTTATTCATGAAAATATCATTCCGGTATTCCTGAGGCCAGCTATTGCCGAGGTAGATCATTGCCCCGGAATGGGCATGGCCACCTCCTGCAGAAGCCGACCGGAAATTACCTGCATGAGGACCGCGCTCGCCAACCCAGTGTACGTGGTCGGCATGGGTTTTGATATCGTCGTAGGTATACGGGTTGAAATGCTTTCCTGCCTGCCGGAAATAACGTCCTCCCTGAATCATGTGATACATATGCGGAATCACACAGGCCGTAACGAACGCATGGCCATAGTCGTTGAAATCCAGCCCCCAGGGGTTGCTGGTGCCTTCCGCAAATAGTTCGAACTGTTGGTTTGTTGGATGATACCGCCAGACCCCGGCGTTCAGCTTCAACCGTTCGGAGTCTGGAGCCCCCGGCTTACCCACGTTTGAATGAGTAAATACACCGTGGGTGCCGTAAAGCCAGCCATCAGGGCCCCATCGCAGGCTATTCAGTACTTCATGGGTATCCTGCGTGCCCCAGCCATCGAGTAGTTTTTGGGGAGGCCCAGCCGGCCTGTCATTTTTGAAATCGGCCGGAATAAACAACAGATAAGGGGCTGCACCGAGCCACACACCACCCATGCCGACCTCAATACCACTGACCAGATTTAGCCCCTCCGCAAAGACTTTTCGGCTGTCGAGCGTACCGTCGCCATTCGTATCCTCAAAAATCAGAATGCGGTCCCGTCCCTGACCTTCCGGTGCCGGAACCGGATAGGTATGTGATTCAACGACCCACAGCCTGCCCCGTGCATCGAGCGTGAAACAAATCGGTTTGACAATATCGGGTTCGGCGGCTGCCAGTGTGATTTTAAAGCCTTTAGGCGGTGTCATGGCCTGTGCCGCCTTGATTCCAGAAAGCCCTGCATTCAGGACAGGGTCCAGCGGTGGCAGGATGATGATATCTTTTTGTTTCAGCTCGTTCGGAAAGTTTGGGCGAGTGGCGTAAAACAGAAAATTATCAAAATTGATGTGCGCCCATTTATCATTTGGAATGTACGGAATCTGCGAAATACCCGTCTCGTTATCGACGATGCGGATAAAGATATCCTGATTTAAATACGGTTGCAGATCAGCGATGACCGGCTGGAGAGTGGCACGACCTTGCCCGGTACTATGAAAAATGACCTTATCTGTGCCTGCCAGTACCAGTTCGACCCGCGTATCCTGCAAGGCACCGCCCGAAACTTTAAAAGCGGCAAACGGCTGGGTTACGGTGAAAGGAACAGACGTTAAGGTTCCAGTTTGTTTATAGTTGGTGGTTCCTCCACTACTCAGGAAATAGTTTCCATCAAAACCGATGTGCATATCTTTTTCATGAACTGGGGATGGGTCGTCCTGAGCGAAAAGCGGACTGGTAAAGGCATCTCCGGTGGCCGTCCAATCCTTTAATGTCCCCGTTTCGAAATTCAGATTCAGGGGTTGTCCATTCTTCATTGGCACCTGACCGGCAACCGTAGCCGCCGTGATAGACCCTTCGACCACCTCAAAGTTTCCAACCATACCTGCTGCCCGATGTCCGGGAACAGTACAGTAATACGTATCGCTTTTATCGGCCTTGAACGTAATGCTGGTACGCGTTCCTTTTTCCTGAAGGGTCTTACTTTTGAGGCCGAGTTTTTCCAGCGCAATATCATGCGTCATCAGCTCGCCGTTGATGATCGTAATGCGGACCCGATCGCCTTTGTTGGCTTTTAAGGTGGGATTTCGGGAGCCATCTTTGGCAAAAAAGCCCAGCATGGTCGCTTCAAGGGTATAATCGCGATCAACTTTCGCCGTGTCCTGAACGACTTTGGTTTGGGAAGATTGGGCTATACTATCCATTACAGGTAGTATAAGGCTACTAATTAGGAAGGGTATGAGCAACCGGAACTTGTTCATCGGAATAGGTCGTATAACTTGCATGTAAGGATAAGGGGTTTTCTGAGCAGAATTTGGGCATTCCAGGGCTGAACGTTAAAGCTCGGATATGGTCAGGTCTCTGAATTCAACCTGAGCAACGCCCCCGCTGTGAATCTGAACGGCAATAACGCCTTTAGATGGGATTTTGCTGTCCAGCTCTATATAGTCGCAGGTTTTAATGCCATTGATGTACAGCTCATGGCGGTTGCCTTTACAGCGGATGATGTAACTATTCCAGCCATCTTCTTTAAGAACACGCCTGAGGGTTCTCAAATCGCCACCAACCAGTTTTCCACGCCGGTGTTCATCATAAATATCGCCCCAATATCCATTGCCAATATCAGCCTGATACCCAACTATTTTACTGCCCTCAAGAACGGATCGGTATTGAATTCCACTATTGATCATGCCCGTTGACGGGTTGCCTGACAGCCGGAACAGGCAGCGAAATTCAAAATCACCATATTCTTTCAGGGTATATAGGTAGGTATTCTCCGGTATCTTTTTTACACCGTCCCCACTTCTAATCACACTATCTTTTACAAACCACAGGTTGGAATGAGCGGGGTCAACGGTATTCCAGCCAGCCAGGGTTTTTCCATCAAATAATGATTCCGTTTTGGGAAGTGACTGGGCAGAAGCCTGTAATCCATTGACAACCTGAAAAAGTGAAATGAGGAGCAGGGTCAGAAACCGGTTCGATGTGACAGGAAGCAGATACTTCCGGCAGGCGTCAATCTGGTTCCTGTTTTCGGGTGATTGTCCAGTTTGCATACGATATAGGCTTCAACGAAAGTTTGATAACCTGTCAAGGAATTATCCTTATTAAAATACTAAAAGTAATAATTATATTGATAAGCAGACTAGATGTAGTCACATCTTAACAAGCATTTCCAACAAGTATATACCCCAAATCCAGTTCCTTTTTCTACGCCGTATGCCTGCTTCCTGGTTGAGTAATTGAAGGGCTTACTGACGAACTGAATGGAAATTCTCGCTAATGGACGTATGCACTTCCTGAAAACAGTAGTCAGTTACTGAAGTATACAATCTGCGTTATTTACTGATCAACGATCTTGCTTTCAGCGTGAGTTAGTGGCTGCCAGTTATATAGAGTTGGCTCCGGCAGTTGTAACGTTGTATTATGAATGCCCTCCGAATTTTTTTAGGTAACGAAAACGGAGTAGTTGCACGCCCTTGATGTACTTTGTCAATCATAGAAAATTTGTTATCCCGAACCTATTCCAACGACCATGAAAACCTGCTTTACATGTTTGGTTCTCTGCTTAATGAGCCTTGCCGTCGGCGCACAGGTGGCCCAACTGCCTGGCAAAGGACTAAGTCAGCATCCGTTTCTGTATGCCGGAGAATGGGACTATCGCAATCCGATGCAAACGCTCTGGGTTGTGCGGGATGGTAAAGTTGCATGGTCGTATGGCATCCCGATCAAGGCGCCTAATGGCGAACTACAGGAGCTGGGCGATGCGCATATGCTTTCGAATGGCAACATCCTATTCTCCCGAAAAGTAGGGGCCAGTGAAATTACGCCCGATAAGAAGATCGTCTGGAACTACGAAGCACCGCCAAAATGTGAAATTCATACAACGCAACCCATTGGTAAAGATCGCGTTATGTTGATGCAGAATGGCAATCCGGCAAAGCTTTTGATCATCAATAAAGTGACGGGTAAAACCGAAAAAGAACTGATCATTCCGACCAGCAGGCCCGACAGTCCGCATGGACAGTTCCGCCATGTCCGTATGACCAGAGCAGGCACATTTCTGGTGGCGCATATGGAAGGCAAAGTCGTGGAATATGATTCGGCGGGTAAGGTGCTCTGGTCGGTGGATGTGCCTTCACCCTGGGCCGCTGTTCGGCTTAAAAATGGGAACACAATGATCAGTGGAGATGCGAGCCGCTATGCCCGGGAAGTGAACCCCAAAGGCGAAACGGTTTGGGAGTTCACCCAGAAAGATCTGCCCGGTTTTTCTTTATTCAATGTGCAGGAAGTAAATCGACTGGCCAATGGCAACACCGTAATTTGCAGTTGGTGCGCCAATGGCATTAAAGACGCCAAAGACTGGCCGGGTTCTGTTCAGGTTTTTGAAGTAACGCCCGATAAAAAAATCGTTTGGGCGTTGAGTTCCTGGCAGGCTCCTGCCGATCTGGGGCCTGCATCAGCCATCCAACTGCTCGACGAGCCGGGCATTGTCGAAAACGGCGATTTACAGCGTTAAATACGTGTCAATGCTGAGGTAAATCGCCGTTTTGCTCACCTGGATGCCTTATTGGTTTGGTCAATTTTGGGGGTCAACAAGTTCGTGTCGGCCATCCAGTCGGCCATGCGTTGCGGCCATGTTTTTATCGAATTCAGTTTGGACCGATCACCCATGTTGAATCCGTGCTTGCCCTGCGTATAGATATGGACCTCAACCGGAACATTGGCGGCCCGGTATTTTTGAAGCAGGCTGACAATCGGGCCGGAACAGCACACATCATCATTTGCGGCCAGCATAAAGGCGGGTGGTGCATCGGCTGGAACTGTTTCGGGAACACCCAGCGGACCCGGATAAATCAGCATTTGAAAATTTGGTTTACCATCCAGCCGGTCAATGGGGTCGGATGCGTCGGGCTGACCTTTACCGGGTGCATAAGCGACCATCCCGACAACTTCGCCACCCGCCGAAAACCCCAGCATTCCAAGCCGATCCGGGTCGATACCATATTCTTTTGCTTTACTGCGAACGAGCCGCATAGCCCGGTAAGCATCTTTCCGTGGGTGCTTATCCAGCGAGTAGGGTGAATTTTCTTCGCGGGCAAGCCGATATTTTAACACAAAGGCAGCTACGCCAATACTGTTCAGAAAGAGCGCTGGCTGATTGCCTTCTGCATTGAAAACAAGCTCCCGATGACCACCTCCGGGACAAATCACAACGGCAGCGCCGGTGGCTTTTTCCTTGGGCGGCAGATAGACGGTAATCGATGGATTATGAATGTTTTTTACCCAGTAATCTTTCGCCTTTTCGGGCTCATTTCGTCGGTTTTCGAAACCGGGTGCCCCATTGGCCCAAAGCGGAACCTCCGTGGGTGTAGCCTGTGCCTGCAACAGGCGAGGCCCTAAGCCGATCAGCAGATACAGGGCAAGTTGGCCGTAAATAAGTGGGGCTCTGGTCATAATAAGGTTTCGTTTAGACGGCTACTGCTTTAGTTGAACATTCCTGACAATCGCTTCCTCTACTTTGGCTGGATTGTGCGAACAGATGTAAAGTCCGACCATCACTTGTTTAGACAGATTACTCATGGTATGCGAACCGACAGTCTGTAACGACTCTCCTTTTTTCGCTACCCGCATGGTATATTCATCGCCCTTACGTTCCAGTTGTATAGTCTGAATACTCTTTTGCGGGCTAAAAATTTCATCTTCCGGATCGCGCATAGCCATCCCTTTTTTTACCCGCCATTGCAGCACCGTCAGGCCATCGCCATGATCGACTGCACTGATGTGAGAGGCATTGTCGTCCAGTGATTCGCGGACCATCCAGCCCACTTTACGGTGTGGGTCAGTACCGGTTCCAACGAATTCAAAGTCGGCAGTGGCCGTAAAGTCGCCCGTCAGGTTCTTAAACAGATACTGAAATTCGTCCCGCTCAAACCAGATGTTATACCCAGAACCTTTCAGGGTGTATTCTTTGGTCTGCGCGTTGTATTGCGACGAACCAGAGAGTTTAGGATTGCCAACATCGACACTTTGTTGAAAAACGCCAATCTTTTTGGCAGGCGCAAAGCTGATCGACAGGGCGATGGTTACAATGAGGAATGCTAAATAAGTCGTTTTCATGACAAATGGTTAGTTGGCTCAATGGGCTGACGGTTTGGTTCGCGACTGATCGACACAACTCGTCAGGGCACGATAGGTATGGTAGGCCGCTTTCCAGATATGGCCCTTCAGGCCCGTCTTGCGCTGCGGATCTTTGTCCAGTCCTTCTTCGTACCAGTCGCCGTGTTCGTGGTCGATCAGATACGTCTGACAGTATTGCCAAAGCAGCTTGTAATTGTTGAAATACTGCGCAGGATCATTGGGGAATTTATTGGCCATGAGCAGGAGCGTATTGAGCCCTTCGGCCTGTGTCCACCAGTTTTTGCTCTCTTTAATAATTGACATGCCGGGCTTGTCTTTGAAGTAGTAGCCCTGGTCGTAGAACCCGCCTACGGTTTTGTCAAATCCCGTCGCCAGCGCATGGTCGACCATTCGTTTGCCTACCTCCAGCGTTTTGGTGTCATTTTTCAGACCTAATACATGCGACGCTTCAAGCATCAGGTAAGCGGTTTCAACATCATGGCCAAACGAAACGTGGTCGAGGTTGCGATGCTTCAGAACAACGGTTTCCGATGAATCCCGATAGGATACGGGTGTCCAGTCAGGCTGGAAAAACAAGACTAAATTGCCCTTGGGCGACGTAATTTTGTCCCGTATCAGCAGCAGCATTTCGTTGAGCCGCTCCCGAACGAGTGGATCGGGCCAAACGCCGTACAGCTCCGTTAAGGCTTCCAGGAGGTGGATAGAGCTATTCTGATCTTTATAGCCAAGATCGGAGGTAGAGGGTACGGATGCATCGCGCTTGATAGGCGTACCATCCCGGCGCAGATGCTGAAAATAACCTTTGTAAACGGGATCGTGGCTATGCTTTTCCAGCCAGCCGAACGATTTTTTTGCCAGATTTAGCGCAGCCGTATCGTGCGACATGTGGTAATAAGCGCTCAGGGCGTAGAGCCCAAAGGCGTTTCCATAAGCTTCTTTGTTGCCAACGCCTTTAACCGTGCCTTTTCGGTCGACCAGCGTATAAAAACCACCGAATTCTTTATCCCACATGACATCCCGAAGGAATCGGAAGCCGTGCTGAGAGTTACTCTTATAATAGGTTGTAGCCGGATACCGTTCGGCCGCTTTGGCGGTCGTCCAGGTATGGCGGGCCTGGGTAACAATCATCTTGTCCTGTGGCCCGGTGGGTTTGAAATCATACGTGAAGGTGCTTAGGTAACCACCAAACTCCTTGTCAACCGCCTGAGGATACCAATCGTTGAGCATTTCGGTACGAACGGATTTTTCCATTTCAGCGGCAATACGGCTCCGCTCCTCAGTCATTTTTTGTGACACAACCTGATGCGTTAGCCCAAGGAGTAGGGCGATCAGGCTAAACGTAAAACCTGTGCTTTTCATAAAGTAGGATTTCGGAATAGGTTCAGGACTTTACCAGTTCAAGTAATGCTTCCCAGCTGAAGCTTATAGTTAAAATGATTCTGCAATTTCCCGGTACAACAAGGCATTTTGGCAGGATTCATACCCGTTTTGCGCGTAATTGATTCATTATTCCAGTCAGGCTTTTTTGAAATCTGGTCATCACCCGGCTGTTGGCAGGAGCGTCTATAAACTACCTAGAAGATAGTAGGCAAAATCTACGTGCCTTTCTAGTATTCCGACCTCGTTTAGTATGCGAATGGGCTGATCCAGGCGGATGATAATATCCTATACATTGCCGAAAAAATGATATAGATATTGGCACTTTTTTTAGCCTTATTTTGAGATTGATATACAATCTAGCCATTAACCCTAGTTTCGTATTCTCCAGATTAGCTAAATCGTTGTTTATTAGGAGAATACGGGTACTTGACAGAAATTCCGTCACATGAAGAAGCAACTTATTCCTGTCCTACTTTCGGCTGTTCTGCTTTTTGCGCATCGACCAGCTTCAGCGCAATACCCGACAATTCCGCCGGATATTCAGAAGGAAAGTGACGATCTGCTCAATGAATCCAGACGTCAGTCTGATATTGCCTGGGAAAAGGCAAAGCCAATCATCGATAAAGAAGCCAAAGAAGGTAGGCCCTACATTCCCTGGGCCGCTCGACCTGTAGATTTACCCCAGGCCAGTATCCCGGCTTTTCCGGGAGCAGAAGGCGGTGGCGCGTATACATTTGGCGGTCGGGGCGGAAAAGTATACGTCGTGACCAGTCTGGAAGATCGCGGCCCCGGCACATTACGGGAAGCCTGTGAGCAGGGGGGCGCACGCATGGTTGTTTTCAATGTGGCGGGTATTATCCGGATTAAAACCCCAATCATCATTCGGGCTCCGTATATTACGATTGCCGGGCAGACAGCACCGGGCGATGGCGTTTGCGTGGCGGGCGAATCAGTCTGGATCAATACGCATGATGTCGTTATCCGCTACATGCGTTTTCGGCGGGGTGAAACCAACGTGGGCCGTCGCGACGATTCAATTGGGGGAAACCCGATCGGGAACATCATGATCGACCACGTATCGGCGAGCTGGGGACTCGACGAGAATATGTCGATGTATCGCCATATGTATAACGACAGTACAGGCAAGACCGTAGAAGAGAAATTACCTACGGTAAACATTACGATTCAGAACTCGATTTTCTCGGAGGCATTAGATACCTGGAACCATGCCTTTGGCAGTACGCTGGGTGGCGAAAACTGTACGTTCATGCGCAATCTATGGGCCGATAACGCAGGTCGGAATCCGTCGATTGGCTGGAATGGAATCTTCAATTTTGCCAATAACGTTATCTTCAACTGGGTGCACCGGTCAACGGATGGGGGCGATTACACGGCTATGTACAATATTATCAACAACTACTATAAGCCTGGTCCTGAAACACCGAAGAATTCGCCAATCGGCTACCGAATTTTGAAGCCCGAATCGGGACGGAGTAAACTGAGCTATCGGGTTTACGGTCGTGCCTATGTGTCCGGGAACATTGTCGACGGGAATGAGAAAGTGACAAAGGATAACTGGGACGGGGGCGTACAGGTTGAAGATATGGCCGATGCGGGTAAATACACGGCAAACATGAAATGGAATGAACCGTTACCCATGCCCAAAATCACCATCCTGCCGGCCAAACAAGCTTACGACTATGTGTTAGTCAACGCCGGAGCCACACTTCCCAAGCGTGATCCGGTCGATACACGGGTGGTCGAGCAAGTACGTACAGGTAAAATTACGTACAAAGAAGGGGTGAAATTGCCAGAATCGCAGTTTAAGCACCGTCGCTTACCCCTGGATTCGTATAAGAACGGCATTATCACTGATCCGATTCAGGTAGGTGGCTATCCTGAGTATACCGGCAAACCCTATGTCGATTCGGATAAAGATGGTATGCCCGATGCCTGGGAAACGAAAAATGGCCTGAATCCAAACGATGCGGCCGATGCCAGACAGGATAAAAACAAGGATGGCTATACCAACATTGAAGATTACCTGAACAGTGTCGTATCCGTTCAGCAGGTAAGACCGAGAACGTAGTCCCCTTTTTGTGATGGCTCTGACCACTCAGAGCCATCACAGATACGAATAAATCCAGTCCTAATCCCTCCCTCGAATCGTGTTGAAACCCTACTTATTTATCGCTCTGCTTTATCTTCTGGTCGCTCTTGGGCGTGTTGGAGACGTGCGTGCGCAGGGAAATAAGCCGGTCAGGAAACAACCTGTTTCGCTCGATAAGCAGGGGCATTTGATCTATGCACCCGACGAACGGGAGAATCGAATCCCTGACTTCTCGTATTGCGGCTATAAAGCTGGTGAACAGGCCATTCCGAACGCCGATATAAAAGTAGTTGTACCCGTTCGGAAGGGTGATGCAACCCTCCGGATACAGGCCGCAATTGACTACGTTGCCTCTTTGCCAGCCAATTCAGAAGGAATTCGCGGGGCTGTTCTGCTCGAAAAGGGCGTTTATGACGTCGCGGGTAGCTTAAAAATAACGGCTTCGGGTGTAGTGCTTCGGGGTAGTGGAATGGGAGCGGGTGGAACGACGATTCTGGGAACGGGTTTCAGCCGTGATAATCTTCTGACAATTTCTGGTAAAAACGACCGCCAGCTAACCGCAGCGGTACCAATTTCGGACGGTTATGTACCCGTAAATGCTACTAAAATTCGGGTCGCTCAACCGACTGGATTTGCCATCGGTGATTGGGTGCAAATTCGCCGTCCGTCTACAAAAGAGTGGATTCAGAAACTACAGGCCGATCATTTTGGCGGAGGAATTACAGCCCTGGGCTGGAAACCGGGCCAGCGTGATCTCTATTGGGATCGTAAAATTACGGCGGTTAATGGGGCTGAGCTTACAGTCGATGCCCCCATAACAACCGCCTTGGACTCTGCTTTTGGTGGAGGTACGATTGCCCGGTATACCTGGTCGGGTCGAATTGAGCAGTCGGGCGTAGAGAATCTGGTTCTGGAATCGACCTACGACAAAAACAATCCGAAAGATGAGGATCATCGCTGGATGGCCATTGTGCTCGAAAATGTACAGGATGCCTGGGTAAGGCAGGTCGTTTTTCGCCATTTTGCTGGTTCGGCCGTATACGTGCAGGAAACGGCAAAACGGGTTACGGTTGAAGATTGCCAGTCGATGGCGCCGGTATCGGAAATTGGTGGGGAGCGTCGCTATACCTTCTTTACCAAAGGGCAACAGACGCTCTTTCAGCGGCTTTATTCGGAGTATGGTTATCATGATTTCGCGGTAGGTTTTTGCAATGCCGGACCTACTGCGTTTGTGCAGTGCGAAGCGCATTTGCCGTTCAGCTTTAGTGGCACTATCGACAGTTGGGCATCGGGCGTGTTGTTCGACGTCGTGAACATTGATGGCAACGCCCTGCGATTTGCCAATCTTGGCCAGGACGGTCAGGGAGCTGGCTGGAGTGCAGCCAATAGCGTGCTCTGGCAAAGTACGGCCGCCCGAATTGACTGCTATCAACCGCCCACTGCCCAGAACTGGGCGTTTGGATTGTGGGCGCAGTTTTCAGGAGATGGGTATTGGGATATGTCAAACGAACATATTCACCCACGCAGTTTGTATTATGCCCAATTAAAAGACCGTCTGGGCGACAAAGTTACCGACCGAATTAGTTTACTCCCAGTCGACTCGGAGGCTTCGAGCAGCCCCAAAGTAGATGTAGCGGCTGCGTTGACCAAACTCGCTGTCAACCCTGCCCCGACATTATACGATTTTATCACGGCTTCTTCCCGTCGACAGCCCATTCCAACGACACCAAATGCCCGCTCGATCGACGCCATTGGATTGCCCAAAGATGCAACTCTCTCCAAAGGCGAACCCATGCAGATTCAGCATGGAAAACTAGTTCGGGGAGCAAAACTACTAACGGGTCGGCGGCAGGAAGTGCCCTGGTGGAATGGTAGTGCTCGTCCGTATGGGCTCGACAATGCCAAACCACACATCACCCGCTTTGTGCCGGGTATGAGCGGGCAGGGATTGACCGATAATCTGGAGGAACTGACCGATTCGATGAAAGTACGGAATATTCTGGCTATCGATCATAACTACGGTCTCTGGTATGAGCGTCGACGCGATGATCATGAGCGTATTCGCCGGATGGATGGCGAGGTGTGGCCGCCTTTTTATGAATTACCCTTTTCCCGTAGCGGAAAGGAAACGGCCTGGGACGGACTGAGTAAATATGATTTGACGAAATATAATAACTGGTATTGGAGCCGCTTAAAACAGTTTGCTGACCTCGCCGACCGGAAAGGCCTTGCCCTGATCCACGAGAATTATTTCCAGCACAACATCATTGAAGCAGGTGCTCATTATGCCGATTTTCCGTGGCGGCCTGTTAATAACATCAATAATACGGGTTTTCCGGAGCCGGTTCCGTATGCGGGCGACAAACGGATTTTCATGGCTGAACAATTTTACGATGTGTCGCACCCGGTTCGTCGGGCGTTGCACAAAGCTTACATTCGGAAGTGCCTGGACAATTTTGCGGACAATTCAGGCGTCATTCAGCTCATCGGGGCAGAATTTACGGGACCATTGCATTTTGTACAGTTCTGGATCGATACCATTAGCGAATGGGAGAAGGAAACTGGTAAAAAAGTTATTGTTGGCCTGAGCACGACCAAAGATGTTCAGGATGCTATTCTGGCTGATGCCAGACGAGCAGCGGTCATTAACCTGGTCGATATTCGCTACTGGCATTATCAGGCCAGCGGTACGGTCTATGCACCCGCCGGTGGGCAGAACCTCGCCCCGCGTCAGCACGCTCGTCTGGTCGTTCCCAAAAAAACGTCGTTTGAACAGGTGTATCGGGCGGTGCGGGAGTATCGCCAGAAGTACCCCGAAAAATCCGTTACCTATGCTGCCGACAGCTACGAGTCAATGGGCTGGGCAGTGTTGATGGCGGGTGGGTCTATGCCTACTATCCCACTGATTGCCGATCCTCAATTTTTAACGGATGCGGCTCAAATGCAGCCACTCGATTTGACTCAAACGGCCCCGAATCAATGGATTTTGGGCGCAGAGAAAACCGGCTATATCCTTTACAACGAATCGCCAAACCCTGTTCAACTTGATTTGACAAAAGCCGTGGGTTCGTTCTCGGTCAGTTATGTGAACCCCAAAACGGGCCGGATCACGAAATCGAAAGAGGTGGTAAAAGGAGGAGGAATGGTCAGTCTGAAAAATCAGTCGACGGATGCGGAAGTAATTTGGGTTAAAAAAAGTAAAGGATTATGAACGTGTACGTTAATCAACTTGTCGAAACGTGTCGTTTTGCCGGGATCTCAAACCCGGCAAAACGATCGGGAGCGATTTGTCATTCCGACAAAAGAGCAATCGTAACACGAGTGAACCCTCAAGAGTCTACTCAGGTCGCAATGACAAAAAAGTTAGGTCAACTATTTCTTCAGACGGTACTTCTGTTCTGCCTTACCCACTACGCATACACGCAGGATACCGTGCACTATGTCGGGCAAACGTTGTCCAATGTCGATTATCACCACGGTCAGTTGAGTCCGGCGGTGGGCGTACACAACATTCAGGTATTTCGGGCAAACCGGGAAAATCCAGAACTGGCAGGCGGCACCAACTGGACGTACAATCACGCCCCCATGCTCGCCTACTGGAATAATACCTTCTACCTGCAATACCTCAGCAATCCGGTCGGTGAACACGTACCGCCGGGGCAAACGCTGCTTCTAACCTCCAAAGATGGGTATAACTGGTCGAAGCCAACCATTATTTTTCCCCCATACAAAGTGCCGGATGGCTGGAAGAAAGAAGGTCGGCCAGAAGTCGCCAAAGATCTGTACGCAGTCATGCACCAGCGGATGGGCTTCTTTGTCGCGAAAAACAAACGGTTGTTAACGCTGGCTTTCTACGGAATTGTGATGGGACCCAAAGACGACCCGAACGATGGAAACGGCATCGGTCGCGTAGTTCGGGAAGTCTACCCGGATGGTAAATTCGGACCAATTTACTTTATCCGCAATAACACATCCTGGAACAATGGCAACCCCGATCGGGCTAAATCGACCTACCCGTTCTATACCAGCTCGAAAGACAAAGGATTTGTCGAAGCCTGTAATGAATTGCTCGCCAATCCGCTGATGATGCAGCAATGGATCGAAGAAGCCGACCGCAACGATCCACTCATTTCGCTCAAGAAGGATGTGAAAGCGTTCAGCTATTATCATTTGCCCGACAATCGTGTGGTGGGTCTATGGAAACACGCCTTAACGACAATCAGCAAAGACGAAGGCAAAACCTGGTTGTATAATCCGCTTCGGGCACCGGGTTTTGTTAACAGCAACGCCAAGATATGGGGTCAGAAAACGTCGGATGGCCAATACGCCACTGTTTATAACCCGTCCGAGTTTCGTTGGCCGCTGGCGGTTTCGACCAGCAAAGACGGCCTGGCCTACACGAATCTGCTGTTGGTAAATGGAGAAATTACATCCATGCGCTATGGAGGGGCTTACAAGTCATATGGGCCGCAATACGTACGGGGCATTGAAGAAGGCAACGGTACGCCACCCGACGGCAATCTGTGGGTTACCTACAGCATGAACAAGGAAGATATCTGGGTATCCAGCATTCCGGTTCCGATCACCGACGAGGTGAAAAATCAGGCTAATGATGTGTTTGCCCAGCTACCAGCGGGCGAAGAGCTAAAATACTGGAACATCTACAGCCCGCTTCAGGCTACGGCAAAAATTGAAACAGCTGCGGGTACGAAAGCACTGGTTCTTCGGGATAAAGACAAGTTCGATTATGCCAAAGCCGAGCGGGTTATCCCCGACGCAAAGAAGGTGGCTGTCGAATTTTCAATCGTGCCCCAACAGGCTAATAAAGGGGTTTTACAGATCGAGTTTCAGGATGCCAAAGGCAATGCGGCTGTTCGACTGATGTTCGATTCGGATAGTCTTTTTAAAGCCAAAGTCGGCTACCGTGATTCAGGCATTCAGAAATACGAAGCGGGTAAACAATACGAGGTACGAATTGAGCTGGATCGCGACAAACGGATGTTTACGACGTTTGTGAATGGGCAATCGAAAGGGGCTAAACTGTTCTTTGCCCCTGTGGCGTCGTTCCGGCGGGTGGTGTTTCGAACCGGTGGTGTTCGCCGGTTCCCGGATGCCGATACGCCGACCGACCAAAGTTATGATTTACCCAAAGCAGGCGAGCAGGACGAAGAAGCTGTGTTTGTGATTAAGTCGTTTAAAACGAGTCCGTTAATCAAATTTCAAGAATAAATAAACTTCCAGAAAGACTTAAGTCGTTCGGAAAGTTGCTCGCTCAAATGTCCAAATTTATCGTCATATTCCTTGTTACAGTTTCCCTTTCGATCCAACTGAAAGCCGAAATCATACTGCCCCGAATTTTTGGGCACAATATGGTACTGCAACAGGGGAAACCGGTGGTGATCTGGGGAAAGGGATCGGTTGGCGAGACGGTGACGATTCAGTTTGCCGGGCAACAACAGACTACGTTTGCTGATGCCTCGGGCCAATGGAAGATTACCCTGAAACCACTGAAAGCCTCAACGAAGCCATCTGAGTTGCTTATTTCGGGCACCAATACCATCCGGCTGCAAAATATTCTGGTGGGCGAAGTCTGGCTATGCTCGGGACAATCGAACATGGAATACACCATGCGGAAGAATAGCAAGGTGAATCGGGCGTTGGCCACTGACACTGACGGCCATAATCCAGTCGATGAGTTGGAGTACGCTACGAATCCTCAGATCCGCATCTTTCTGGTCAACCGGAAAGAGCTTGGTAAGCCCGATTCGCTGCATCGCGGCTGGAACATGGCTCAGGATTCGGCTTTGCGGTCATTTTCGGCACCCGCTTATTTCTTCGCGAAAGAACTCTACAAAAACCTGAATGTGCCGATTGGGGTCATTTCGTCGGCCATACCCGGCAGCCGGATTGAGCCGTGGATTTCAGAATCAGCTTTTCGGGAGGATGCTTATTATGGCGATCAGAAAGTAGACGGCGAACCCGGAAAATTCTATGAACCCATGATTCGGCCACTGGCACCGTTTGCGGTAAAGGGTTTTCTGTGGTATCAGGGAGAAACCAACTGTTTCCTGAAAGAAACCAGTTCGTATTCGCACAAGATGAAAACGCTGATTACGAGCTGGCGTAGCGCGTGGAGCGACCCGAATCTGCCGTTTTATTACGTTCAACTAGCGCCATTCAAATATTCTGAATCAAAAGGAAAAGTTGTGCTCACGCGCGAAACATTGCCTGAATTTCGGGAAGCGCAGGAATTGGTACTGAGTCTGCCCAAAACCGGAATGATCGTAACGACCGATCTGGCCGAAGATCTGTCCGACATCCATCCTCCCTACAAATGGGAAATTGGTCGACGACTTGCCTTACTCGCCCTGGCTACAGATTACGGAAAGCGTTCGGTTAGTTCGCAAAGCCCTGTTTATGAGGGCATGCGGGTAAAGAGCGGCATGGCCGAACTAAGCTTCCGGAACATAGGAAATGGTTTGGTCAGTAAAGACGGGCAACCACTTACTGGCTTTACGGTTGCCGGGGCCAATGGCGTTTTTGTACCCGCACAGGCACGAATCGACGGCAGACACGTGCTCGTTTCGGCGGCTTCTGTGTCGAATCCGGTGGCTGTTCGCTTTGCCTGGGACGAAGCGGCCCAACCGAATCTGTTCAATAACGAAGGGCTGCCTGCCCGCCCGTTTCGAACCGATAATCCATTGAAGAATCAGCAGTATGAACTAGTACAACTTCCTGAACGCTCAAAATAGCCATGAAAAAAATTGTCAATACCTGTTTGTTCATAGCTGGCGTCCTGTCGGCAGCGCCTGTATTCAGCCAGACTCAATCCGTCATGCCAGTAGCCTCTGCCGAGACCAAAGCGAAAGCCGATGCTGAACAGGAGAAAAAAGCCGCCGAGTGGATTAGTTCACTGAACCTGAATGATCCGGATAAGGAAAAACGCCTGACCGGAGTGGTTGCTACGCACCTGAATGCCATACGCGACTGGCACAATGAACATCCCGTTGCTTCAGTTCCGGCCGGGATCAATCCCGTAACGGGCAAACCGCTGTCAGAGCTGGACCGCCAACTCATAGCCGACTCGGCCATTCCCAAAACCGTACACGAGGATCTGATGACTGGGCTGCAAAAAGACCTCGATAAAAAGCAGGTTGACGCCGTGCTGAATAAATACACGATTGGAAAAGTCGCGTTCACGATGAACGGTTACAGGGCCATCGTCCCCAACATAACCGCTCAGGAAGAAGAAACCATTCTGGGATTTCTGGAGCAGGCTCGGGAACAGGCTGTCGATTATAAAAGCATGAAAGAGATTTCGGCCATTTTCGAGATCTACAAAACCAAATCAGAGCAGTATCTCAATGCCAATGGCCGCAATTGGCGAGAAATGTACAATACCTATACGGCTGCAATCAAAGCAAAAAAAGCCGCTGAGAAGAAACAGGCGACAAATTGATAGTTCCGAATCAGCTTCTCGAAAGGGTAAAACCGTTGATCGGCTCCGTTTCGGAAAATTCTCCCGAAGAATGAAAAACAAACCCCTATACCTGACCCTGCTGACCAGTCTGACACTCTTCAGTACAACATTCGCCCAGTTGCCGAAATGGCAATCCGGATTGGTAGTCGATGAATTTGTGGTTGAAAAACCACCATTTCCGGAAAGCCATGCCGCCACCATTACCGAAACGCCGACCGGGTTGGTATCGGCTTGGTTTGGAGGGACTAAAGAACGGAACCCGGACGTATGCATCTGGATAAGCCGCCAGGAAAACGGCAAATGGATGGCTCCGCAAAACGTGGCCAATGGAATTATCAACGATACGCTCCGGTACGCCTGCTGGAATCCGGTTTTGTATCAGATTCCGAAGGGTGATCTGATGCTTTTCTACAAAGTTGGCCCAAGTCCGTCCAAATGGAAAGGCTGGCTGAAAACATCCTCAGATGGTGGTCGCATATGGTCGAAGGCCAAAGCTTTACCCGAAGGGTATATAGGACCAGTGAAAAACAAACCGGTATTGCTGGCCAATGGAAATCTGGTTTGCCCGTCCAGCACGGAGGGCGACGGCTGGAAACTGCATTTCGAAGTGACTCCGGATTTTGGAAAAACCTGGCGGATGGTCGGCCCGATCAATGACGGCAAAACGATCAATGCCATTCAGCCGAGCATTCTGAGTTACGGGAAGGGAAAACTCCAGATTCTGGCACGTAGTAGAGATCGCGCAATTGTCGAATCCTGGTCGACAGATAATGGAGAAACGTGGTCGCCATTGGCCAAATCGTCATTGCCCAATAACAATTCAGGAACCGATGCCGTAACGCTCAGCGATGGTCGGCAGGTGCTGGTCTATAACCACGTACTGCCACCGGGGGATCTGGCCAAAGGGCCGCGAACACCGCTGAATCTGGCCGTGTCGAACGATGGTAAAAACTGGTCGGCAGCGGTCATCCTGGAAGATTCACCCATCAGTCAGTATTCGTATCCATCCGTGATTCAAACGAGCGATGGGTTGATTCATGTGATTTATACATGGCGTCGGCAAAAGATCAAACACGCGGTCATTGATCCGAAGAAACTGAAGTTGAAACCTATTGAAAACGGCGTTTGGCCCACTCTGGCAGGCTATACGGCACCAATAGCAAAAGAAATAACGAAGGATTGAAACTGTTTTTTGTCATGCATTCGCTCCGGCGATCAGGCTACATCAGCAGGACAAAAACACTTTAGAAACAATGACTCAGGCTTTAAAAATACATTTTCCCGGCAAACTGGTTTTTGGTAAAGGCTCTCTGGGGAGCTTAGCTGATGAAATCAGTCAACTGTTTCCCCAACGGGTACTACTCATAACCATTAGCCCACTTCTGGGACAGTTGAAAAGCCTGATTGATAGCCTGGAAAGCAATGGAATTGCTGTTCGGGTCGATACCAGTATTGTTCAGGAGCCAACCTTCGATGATTTCGACGCATTACTACAAGCTGTCGCTCCGTTTAATCCCGACCTGGTGGTGGGTATTGGCGGAGGAAGCGTGCTGGATATTGCCAAACTGGTAGCGGCCCAACTCGACAATGACCAGGCTCTGGCTGAAATCGTTGGCATTGGAAACCTGAGCAGTAGGCGTAAAAAACTTATTTGTGTGCCTGCCACATCGGGAACGGGCAGTGAAGCGTCGCCAAACGCCATTTTAGTCGATACGGCCGATAATCAGAAGAAAGGCATCATCAGTCCGTTTCTGGTGCCCGACATCGTTTATGTCGATCCATTGTTGACCCTGAGTGTTCCTTCGGCCATTACCGCAGCTACCGGTATTGATGCACTAACGCATTGCCTGGAGGCTTACACCAACAAATTTGCCCAACCGTTCATCGACATGTACGCCTTTGAAGGCATGCGCCTGATTGCGGCCAATATCGTGCAGGCCGTACGGGATGGATCGGACGAAGAAGCGCGTACACAGGTCGCAATGGGTAGTTTGCTGGGTGGGTTTTGTCTGGGGCCTGTCAACACGGCCGGTGTTCATGCCCTGTCGTATCCGCTGGGGAGTATGTTTCATCTGGCCCACGGGCTCTCCAATGCCTTATTGCTGCCTTATGTGATGGAGTTCAACGCGTCGGCGTCGCTTTGCCGGCATGCACAGGTGGCCATCGCACTGGGGTGCGAGCGGGGTAGCACTGATGCCGAAACGGCAGCCCGCGGAGTGGCGAAAATCAATGAACTGATTCGCGATTGTGGCATTCCGGCCCGCCTTCGCGATGTGAATATTCCCCGAGAAGCCATTCCACAAATGGCAGAGGATGCTATGAAAATTACCCGGTTACTGAAAAATAATCCTCGTGAAATTACCCGTGAGGATGCCATTGCCATTTATACAGCCGCCTACTAATTATGAACCTAAAAAAGAAGTATCAGGGTGTTGTTGTTCCGCTTGTTACGCCCCTGACCGAAGCATACCAATTGGATAGGCCGGCGGTTGAGAAGATAGTGAGCAATCTTCAGGCGAATGAGGCTATGCCGTTTATTTTAGGAACAACAGGAGAGTCTGCTTCGCTGCCTACACCGATAAAAAAGGATTATGTGCGGGCGGTAGTACAGCTAAAATCAGCCGATATGATGGTATACGCCGGTATTTCGTCAAACTGTCTGGAAGAAACGATCGATTTTGCGAACTACTGTTTTGACTCGGGTATCGATGCGGTTGCGGCTACACTCCCTTCCTACTACAGCCTCTCAGAAAGTCAGATGAAGCGGTATTTCGAGCAACTGGCTAATCAGTTGAACGGACCGCTGATCATCTATAACATCTTTGCAACCACCCACATGTCGATTCCGCTGGCGGTGATTGACGAATTAAGTTACCACCCCAATATTGTCGGTACGAAGGACTCGGAGCGAAGCAGTGAACGACTGAACGAATCACTGTCTTTATGGGCAAATCGGGCTGATTTCAGCCATTTTATGGGATGGGCAGCAAAGTCGGCGCAGGCACTTTTGTATGGTTCCGATGGGCTGGTTCCCAGCACCGGCAATCTGTTTCCGGGTATCTACCGGGATATGATGAAGGCGGTTCGGGCTGGCGACGCCGATAAAGCCTATGGGTATCAAAATCAATCGGATGTATTTGGCCAGTTGTACCAATCGGGTCGGACACTGGGCGAATCATTATGGGCACTGAAAGTGTTGATGCAGGAATATGGTCTTTGTGATCCAACAATGATGCCTCCCCTGCAATCGCTTTCTGAGCGCGAAGCCACCGAACTGAAAACGACCCTGGCCGAACTGGTCGAAAAAGAAGAAATACAACTGTAAGCGAGCAGATGATGTATAAAGATGATAAACCAATTGTTGGCATCACGATGGGTGATCCGGCAAGCATTGGCCCCGAAATAGCGGTTAAAGCACTGCTCAATCCGGCCATCTACGAACTGTGCAAGCCTATTCTGGTGGGCGATGCGCATGTTTTTGCCGATATTGTTGCCCGGCTGAATCTGAACGCAGTGATCAGGCCGGTCAGATCAGTTCGGGACGCACACTATCAACTGGGTACAATTGATGTGTATGACCTCAACAATGTAGACATTGATCAGTTAAAGTTTGGTGAAATTTCGGCAATGGCCGGAGAAGCCGCTTTTGCAGCCGTAAAAACGGTGATCGAACTGGCCCTGGCCGATGAGATTGACGCTACGGTGACCGGCCCGATCAACAAGAAATCGATTAACGAAGCGGGTCATCATTTCGCAGGACACACCGAAATCTACGCCCATTATACCAATACCAAAAAGTATGGTATGTTGCTGGTTGAAGATCAGATGAAGGTCATTCATGTATCGACGCATGTGTCGCTTCGGCAGGCCTGCGATCTGGTCAAGAAAGACCGGATTCTGGAAGTAATTGAACTGCTGCATAATGGCTTGATTTCTCTGGGAGAAACCAATCTGAAAATTGGCGTAGCGGGCCTGAATCCGCACGCAGGCGATTCCGGTTTGTTCGGAACCGAAGATGATCAGGAAATCCTGCCTGCGGTTGAAGAGGCTAAACGACGGGGTTTCGACGTTGAAGGACCAGTACCGGCCGACACGCTCTTTGCGAAAGCAGCGACGGGTTATTATGGAGGAATTGTTGCCATGTATCACGATCAGGGCCACATTCCATTTAAGCTGACCGGTTTTAAATGGAATGCTGAAAAGAAACAGATGGATAGTGTGAAGGGCGTGAACATTACTATGGGCCTGCCAATCATTCGTACGTCTGTCGACCACGGAACGGCTTTTGAAATAGCGGGCAAAGGGGTTGCCAGCGCCGACGCGATGGTATTGGCGATTGAGTCGGCAGTCCAATTAGCGAAAAATAAAGAACTATTGAATGCATGATTGAATGATTGAGTTGTTGATTGCATAGGCAAGAACAACTCAATCATCCGATAATTAAAAAATGATCGCGGTTATTGCAGACGATTTAACGGGAGCCGCTGAGCTTGGAGGCATTGGTCTGACGTATGGGCTTCGTGTCGAAATTGCCATGTCGGTCAATCCACAATCTACCGCCGATTTGCTGGTAATCGCTACCGATGCCCGGTCGGTTTCGGAGCCGGACGCTGTGCAGGAAATGACCTGTTCCAGCAAAGCGTTACTTCCGATGAAGCCGCAATTGATTTTCAAGAAAGTCGATTCGGTGTTGCGAGGGTATGTTATTGCCGAAACACAGGCACAGCTGGCAGTTTTTGGGGTAGAAAAAGCCCTGATCGTTCCGGCTAATCCGGCGCTGGGCAGAACATTGATCAACGGTACGTATTATGTAAATGGCCAACCGATTGACCAGACGCATTTTTCTGAAGATCCGGAATTTCCGATAACCGATTCGGATGTATTGAGACGGCTCAGCGTTAATGTTGCCCAACTAACCGTGCAGCCGCATACCACAGCGTTGCCGAAGCAGGGAATTGTTATCGGTGAAGTCGCAACAACGGACGATTTACGGGCATGGGTAAAACGGGTCGATACCGAAACCATGATTGGGGGAGGTTCCGGATTTTTTACAGCCATACTCGATTCATTGCAACTGCCAGAATCAGGGAGACAAGAGCCTGCGAAATTGGGTGAAAACAGGCTTTATGTATGTGGAAGCGCATTTGGTGAGCGGGTTGCGCTGGTAAAGAAAGCGGCCGATGCTGGTCAGGCCGTCAGTTATATGCCGAATGCACTGACGCACATTTCCCGATTTAATGAGTCCGATCTGGCTGGTTGGGTGGCCGAAATCGTCGGGTGTTTTCAGCACCACAGTCAGGTCATTATCGCTATTGAGCCAGGTTTGATTGATGACAATAAGCGGGCGGCTATTCACCTGCGAACGGTAATGGCCAAGGCTGTGAGCCGGGTGCTGGCACAAACAAAAACCGATGAGCTGATTATTGAAGGAGGGTCAACCGCTTCGGCTGTGCTTCGGGCCATTGGTGTCACGCGGCTGGTTCCGGTTCAGGAGTTGGCCCCCGGTGTGGTCAGGAGCGATGCTATTGAAAAAGACAGCTTGCATATCACTGTAAAACCGGGAAGCTATCGATGGCCAGCGGACTTATGGACATGTTGATTAATTTCTAAACCTAATGCCAAACCCAACCCTGAGCGTACTCGATTATCTGATAATTGGTACGGTTTTATTCATCAACCTGTATTTTGGGTTGCGGTATGCCCGAAAACAGCAAACCACAGAATTATATTTTGCCGCTAAAGGTCGGGTTCCTGCCTGGGCCATCGGCATGTCATTGCTGGCGACATTAATCAGCAGCGTTACCTTTTTAGGATACCCCAGTGAAGGCTATTCGTCGAACTGGATCTTGCTGGTACAGGGCTTAATGGTACCTATTGTTTTGTTGGGAACGATCTGGTTTATTGTCCCTCTCTACCGGAAAGTAATTGGCCTGAGTACCTACGAATATTTTGAAAAACGCTTTGGCCGTTTTGCCCGCTATTACAGCTCAATCGCGTTCGTTCTCCGGCAATTTTCGTCCATGGGAACTGTTTTTTTCCTACTGGCGGTAGCCTTGACCAACATGACCGGTGTTGAAACATTCTACATCATTGTTGTCGTTGGGGCGATCATCATCACGGTCAACCTGTTAGGGGGTATTGAAGCCGTTATCTGGTTAGATGTTTTTCAGGGATTCATGCTGTTTGCCAGTGGTATTCTTTGCGTTACGGTCATCATTTTTTCGGTTAAGGGTGGCCTGCCGGAGATTCTGGATATTGCTTCAGTCAATGGTCGCACCGGATTTGGCCCTTACGATCTGGATTTTACCAAACTTACGTTCATCGTGATGGTCATCAATGGTGCCTTCTACGCCATTCAGAAATATGGTACCGACCAGACCGTTGTGCAGCGTTATCTGACCGCCAAAACGGATAAAGCAGCTATCAAAGCCTCAATTCTGGGCATCTCGCTAACGGTGCCGGTATGGGCACTATTCATGTTTATTGGTACGGCCCTGTTTGTCTATTACAAACAACAACCTTTACCGCCAACATTGCGGCCGGATGCGGTTTTCCCGTATTTCATCATGACCCGCTTCCCGACGGGCGTTGTTGGGTTTATTCTGGCAGCCATGATCTCGGCGGCTATCTGTAGTCTGAGTGCCGATCTGAATTCGCTGGCCGCTGTTGGATTAGAGGATTTCTATAAAAAAGCGCGCCCGGCAAGAACCGATAAAGAATACCTGACCGTCAGCAAGCTGATTGTCGTTTTTTCTGGTGTCATTGCCATTCTTATTGGAGCCATCTACCTGCAGGCGGGTAATGAAGGGGTTTTAGGAATCGTATTCACCTTATACGCTATTTTTTCGGGCGGGATCGTCGGTATTTTTCTGCTGGGTATTTTCAGCGCCCGAGCCAATAAAGAAGGGGTAAATATTGCCATCGTAATCTGTATTCTGTTTACGGCCTATGCGTTTCTGACGTCGACCAAAATCGGATACGGTGATAACAAAAAGCTGTTGCTCGACATGGGTGCCTACAATTTCACTCACCACAAACTGATGCTTGGTGTCTATAGCCACCTGATCGTTATTGGTGTCGGTTACATTGCCAGCCTTTTCTTCCCAAAGCCCGTGCTGGATACCAATCTGTTGTACAGCGGCTGGCGAAACGCATCCAGATCATCGGCAAAAGAGGAAACATCCACTTCCCGGAAATTCGAGGCAATGGGGAAGTTACAGGGAAAAGTATAACAAGATTGACTCGGTTAAGGCAGGCCCTTCGGTTAGAGCCGTGCACGGTTTTTAGGAACATCATTAGTAACCGTGCACGGCTCTAACCGAAAGGCCTGCCTTAACCGAAACCTGGTTCCTGGCTCAGATGAATACGAGATACCGTTACATTCTTTTCTTTCTACTCATTTCGGCAACGGGATTTTCGCAGGCGCTGACAGTTACGAACCTGCGTTGTGAATACCGTTCCAATCCACTTGGTGTACAGACCGCGAAGCCTGCGTTGAGCTGGCAGCTGGTTGCTCAGCAGCGTAATACGCTTCAGAAAGCCTATCAGATTCTGGTTGCCGATTCGCCGGAAGCGCTTGGTCAGAACAAAGGGAACATCTGGAATTCGGGCAGGGTTAATTCCGATGCCTCTATTCAGGTCAGCTATCAGGGTAAAGTACTGGAGCCAACCAAGTTCTACTACTGGAAAATTAAAGTCTGGGATACAAAAGATACCGAGTCGCCCTGGAGCCCGGTAGCGTCCTGGCAAATGGGCTTATTGACCAAAGTCGACTGGAAAGGTGCCGCCTGGATTGGCTACGAAAAACTACCCGATTCATTGGTCAATACGCTGCCGACCGATGGGAAGAAAGATAAGGTGCAGGGCGGGAATGTGTTGCCTTTAGTGCGAAAGAGCCTGACGATCACAAAATCGGTGCGAAAGGCTACCTTGTTTATATCGGGCCTGGGGCAATTCGATGCCCACCTGAATGGGCAAAAAATAGGTGACCATTTTCTGGACCCCGGCTGGACAAAATATGACAAACAGGCCCAGTACGTCACCTTCGATTTGACCGATAAGCTAAAGTCGGGTGAAAATGTCATCGGTGTCATGCTGGGTAATGGATTTTATTACGTGCCACCCGTTAAGGAGCGATACCGCAAATTGAAAGTCATGTTTGGCTATCCGAAGATGATTTGCCGGTTGTTTATCACCTATACAGACGGCTCAACGGATAACGTTGTCAGTGACGCATCCTGGAAAACGGCCCCTTCCCCAATTACGTTTTCGAGCATTTACGGGGGTGAAAATTACAACGCTACCCGCGAACAACCGGGTTGGGATGGCCCGGCTTTTACGGACAAATCCTGGAAAAATGCATTGATAGTCGATGGACCGCCCGTTTTAACGTCACAAATGCAGGAACCGCTGAAGGTGTTCGATACGTTTGCGCCAATCAGCAAAAAACGACTCGATTCCGGTGACTGGGTTTATGATTTAGGGCAAAATGCGTCGGGGATAATTAGCCTGACTGTCAACGGAAAGCAGGGCGATACAATCCGGATTTACCCGGCAGAATTGCTGAAAGCTGATGGATCGGTCAATCAGAAGGCGTCAGGAAGTCCGTTTTATTTTGAATACGTTCTGAAGGGAGGGAGAGCCGAAACCTGGCAACCCCGGTTCACGTATTATGGCTTCCGCTATTTGCAGCTAAAAGGTGGGGTGCCTCAGGGTGAGCAAAATCCAGTCCAAAAGCCACAGGTCATTGATCTTAAGGGCTTACACACGCGCAATGCGGCTGCAAGCGCTGGCCAGTTTTCGTGCTCGAATGAACTGTTCAATAAAGCGAGTACACTCATCGACTGGGGAATCAAAAGCAACATGGCGAGTGTGTTCACCGACTGTCCGCACCGCGAGAAGCTGGGCTGGCTGGAGGAGTTGCACTTGATGGGCGGCTCTGTTCGCTACCAGTACGATATAGCCAGTCTGCTCAAAAAAGTAATTCAGGATATGAAAGACTCGCAACTCGACAATCAATCTGCCGATGCGGGACTGGTTCCTGAGATTGCGCCGGAATATGTGAAATTTGACTGGGGAGGAGGCATCTTTCGTGATTCGCCCGAGTGGGGGAGCAGTGCGATTATTGTGCCCTGGTATCTGTATCAGTGGTATGGCGAGAAAGACGAACTGGCCGCTAGTTACACCATGATGCAGCGTTACATTGCCTATCTGGGGACGAAAGCGAAGAGCCATATCCTGGCTCAGGGGCTGGGCGATTGGTATGATCTGGGTCCGAAACCGCCGGGCGTATCGCAGTTGACGCCGATGGGCGTTACGGGTACGGCAATGTATTACTATGACCTGACCATTCTGGCAAAAATTGCCCGGATGCTAAACAAGTCTGATGATGCCTTGCAGTACGATAAACTCGCTGGTGAAGTCAAAGTCGCTTTTAATCAGGCGTTTTTCAACCACCAGACAAAGCAGTACGCAACCAATAGCCAGACCGCCAATGCAATGGCCCTCTACCTGAATTTGGTAGAACCGCAATACCGGGAAGCCGTTGTCGAAAACATCGTTCAGGATATTCGGAGCCGGAACAACAGCCTGACAGCCGGTGATATTGGGTATCGGTATCTGCTTCGGGCGTTGGAAGATGCCGGACGGTCGGATGTGATTTTTGATATGAATAGCCGCTCCGATGTGCCGGGTTATGGCTACCAGTTGGCTAAAGGAGCAACCGCCCTGACCGAATCGTGGCAGGCGTTGCCATCGGTGTCGAACAATCATTTCATGCTGGGGCATTTGCTTGAGTGGCTTTATGCCGGTCTGGCGGGAATCAAGCAGGCCGACACGTCAATTGCGTTCCGGAACAGCGTCATTTACCCGCAACCCGTTGGCGATGTTATGCAGGCAAAAGCTTCCTACGATTCACCTTACGGCCTGATTTCGAGTGATTGGAAAAAGGTAGGAACCCGCTTTGACTTAACCGTTCAGATTCCACCGAATACGTCGTCGGAGATCTACCTGCCTGCGTCGATAAGCAGCCCGATCACCGAAGGAGGGCAGCCAGTCGGTAAGCGCAAAGAAATAAAAGTGCTTGGTTTTGAGAAGGATAGAGCCAGGATTCTGGTTGGCTCTGGAACGTATCGATTTACGGTACAGGACTAAATTTTCTATATTATCCTGCTTCCGGCGAAATCTTCAGGAAGCTGAGATCGGGAAGCTGCTTCGGCCATCGATACGCGATAATTGGCTCACGCTAACATCATACAAACTTTAGGAAAAATAATAGATAGGTATAGGCTTTATCGCGGATAGATTTGCACTCAATGTTTCCAGATGCATTAATTAATCCGTGTAATGATTTCCCCGATCGTTCGAATTGTACTCTTTTGTCTTCTGGTTTTACCCCTATTTGCTCAATCCGTCCGTGTTTCTGACGCGCAGATGAAGCAGATTTATGAGGAAGTGAAAACGCCTTTCAAGTATGGTTTAGTCATAACACCGGCTGATAACTCGCAGAAGCTGGACTGCCCGACGGTTTTTCGAAAAGGCAAAAAATGGTACATGACCTACATCATCTATGGCGGCCGGGGCTACGAAACCTGGCTGGCCAATAGCAATGATTTATTGCACTGGGAAACGCAGGGCCGAATAATGTCCTTCTCTGATACAACACAGTGGGATGGCAATCAGAAAGCAGGCTATAATGCTTTGCAGGATTTTCAGTGGGGTGGGAGTTATGAACTGAAAAAATATCAGAATAAGTACTGGATGTCGTATATCGGCGGGGCCGCTCGCGGATACGAAGCCGGTGATTTGTCAATTGGGATTGCTTATACGGATCAGAACCCCACAAACGTGCACGAATGGCAACGTAAACCAACGCCTGTTCTAACCGCTAAAGACGCTGATACCCGCTGGTGGGAAAACCGAAAGCTTTATAAAAGTTCAGTCATCCACGATCCGAAAAAACGAACCGGTCATCCCTTTGTGATGTACTACAACGCCAATGGCGATACGACGGGCGTGAATAAAACGCGTTGGTTCGAGCGAATTGGTATGGCTGTTTCGGACGATATGCTGAACTGGAAACGTTTTGGAAACGAGCCGATTCTGCAACATCCGGTCGGCATTACAGGCGACGCCGTCATTCAGAAACTAGGCGACACCTGGGTGATGTTCTATTTTGGGGCTTTTTGGCAGGATCGGAAAGGAGCCTTCAACCGATTTGCCGCATCAACCGATCTGGTCAGCTGGACCGACTGGACAGGCGAAAACCTGATCGAACCGTCAGAGCCTTATGATGAACTGTATGCTCATAAGTCGTTCGTTGTCAAGCATAAAGGCGTCGTTTATCACTTCTATTGTGCTGTTAATAAGCAGGATCAACGGGGTATTGCAGTGGCTACGTCGGCCGATTTAGGAAAAAGTAAGAAGAATTTTGTCGCCATCAGCAAGAAGCAATGAGGAATGCATATACCTATATCAGCTTGTTGCTGGCCTTAGTAACCTCGCCCATTTTCGCGCAGAATGAGCCCCGAACAGCAGTTGATTTTAACCACAGCTGGAAGTTTTTTCCGGGCGATGAACCAACCGCGAAGGCCCCCGATTTTGCTGATGCCGACTGGCGAACGCTCAATCTGCCGCACGACTGGAGCATTGAAGGACAGTTTAGTGAACAACACCTGAGCACAACCCAGGAAGGAGCCCTGCCTACCGGAATTGGCTGGTATCGCAAAGCCTTTCTGATCCCGGTTTCATCAAAAACCAAACGTGTTTTTATTGAATTCGACGGTGTTTACCGAAACAGCGAAGTCTGGATTAACGGCCACCGGCTGGGCATTCGGCCGTACGGGTATAGTTCGTTTCGGTATGAACTTACGAAGCATCTGAAGTTCGGAAGTGAAAAAAATAGCATTGCCGTACGAGTCGATAATGCGGCCCAGCCCAATTCACGCTGGTATACGGGTTCGGGTATTTATCGGAATGTACGGTTAGTAACGACGTCAAAAATGGCGGTCGCCCAATGGGGAACCTTCGTGACAACCCCAACCGTAACGAGCCAGAAAGCGCAGGTTTTAGCCCAGATAAGCATCCAGAATCCGCTGGGGCGGGTAAAGGACGGTCGGCGCTCCGACGGAAAACCGGAAACGGTCGATGTGATCAGTACGGTCCTGGATGCGGCCGGAAATAAAGTAGCCACACAAACGTCATCGTCGGTCCAATTAACGGATACGCTGACTACGATAGCTCAGCAATTCGATCTTCAGAACCCAATACTTTGGTCGATTGAAAAACCCTACCTCTATAAAATTATAACCCGGATTTACAGCCAGAACCGTCTGGAAGACACTTACGAAACGCCATTCGGTATTCGGTATTTTAAGTTCGACTCTGCCACTGGATTTTCGTTGAATGGGCAGCCGATGAAGATTCTGGGAGTTTGTCTGCACCACGATTTAGGCGCTTTAGGCGCTGCCGTAAACCGACGGGCTATGCAGCGTCAGCTTGAACTGCTGAAGGCAATGGGTTGTAACGCGATCCGAACAGCCCACAACCCTCCCGCACCCGAGTTTCTGGACTTGTGTGATGAGATGGGCTTCCTCGTGATGGATGAAGCGTTCGACATGTGGAAAAAAAAGAAGTCGAAGCAGGATTACGGCCTCAACTGGGATGCCTGGCACAAAACCGACCTCGAAGACATGGTCCGTCGCGACCGAAATCATCCATCCATTTTTATGTGGAGCATTGGTAATGAGATTCGCGAACAGTTTGACTCAACGGGCATTACGATCACGAAAGAGTTAGCCGATATCGTTAAAAAGCTGGATTCAACCCGGCCTGTTACCTCGGCACTTACCGAGAATATCCCGGAGAAAAACTTCATTTATCGGTCAGGTGCGCTGGATATTTTAGGTTTCAATTATAAACACGAAGCTTACGGCGATTTCCCAAAAACGTTCCCGAATCAGTCTGTGATTGCCTCCGAAACAGGCTCGTCGCTGCAAACACGCGGGCATTATGACATGCCTTCTGACTCGGTGCGTATGTGGGGAAAGGGTGGGCCTGCCAAATTCAGGGATGGCAACCCCGACTGGACCGCTTCGGCCTATGATAACGAAGCGGCTTATTGGGGTTCAACGCACGAACAGACCTGGAAAGTTATCAGGAAATACCCGCATATGGCAGGGCTGTTCATCTGGACGGGTTTCGACTATCTCGGTGAACCCCATCCTTATCCGTGGCCTGCCCGAAGCTCGTATTTTGGCATTCTCGATCTGGCTGGTTTCCCGAAAGATGTGTATTATCTGTATCAGTCCGAGTGGACAGACAAGCCCGTGCTGCATCTGTTCCCCCACTGGAACTGGCCCAAAGGTGAAACCGTCGATGTCTGGGCCTATTACAGCCAGGCCGATGAAGTTGAGCTGTTTCTGAACGATAAATCGCTGGGAATCCGCCGGAAAAATGGTGATGATCTGCACGTCATGTGGCGCGTCAGTTACGAACCCGGTACGCTCAGGATAGTGTCTCGAAAGGGAGGTAAATCAGTACTTACCCGTACCGTTTCGACGGCAGGGAAGCCCGCTAAAATTCAACTGATCGCTGATAGAAACACGCTGAAAGCCGATGGAAAGGATCTGTCTTTTGTAACGGTAAATGTGCTCGATGAACAGGGTAATCTGGTACCCGATGCCAATCATTTGATCACGTTTGGTTTGAAAGGCTCCGGAACGCTGGCAGGAGTCGATAATGGCTATCAGGCTAGCCTTGAGCCGTTTAAAGCCAATTATCGAAAGGCGTATAATGGAAAATGCCTGGCCATTATTCAGACAACCGACAATACCGGTACGATTAGCCTGAAAGCTACTGCCGAAGGTTTGCAAAGTGCTGTTGTTGAGCTGATTAGTAAATAAGTTTGAGGTCTCCCTATAACTCGTCGCTCCGCGATACATAACCTGCACACTCCGGTTTGGGCATGATAAACGCTAACTATTGCTTACGATTTTTTGCTTTCCTGATTCCACTTTCACTATGGCTGGCTGGTGAAAAATCATTGGCGCAGTCGTCGGGTGGATTGGCAAAAATCGTTCCTCTGGCTAAACAGTCGGCTGATGCCAAACCGTGGGTGTTCTGGTACTGGATGCAGGGTGGCGTTTCGAAAGAGGGCATCACGGCCGATCTGGAAGCGATGAAAGAGGCTGGTATCGGTGGCGCTTACCTTATGCCTATAAAGGGTGTTACAGACCCGCCCCTGTATACGCCCGCTACCGCGCAACTTAGCCCGCGCTGGTGGGACATGGTGCGGTTTACGATGCAGGAGGCTAAACGGCTTGGACTGGAGATGGGCATGCACGTGAGCGATGGCTTTGCGCTGGCTGGCGGCCCCTGGATAACGCCCGCTTTGTCGATGCAGAAAGTAGTGTATTCATCGATGCAGGTTCGGGGCAATCAACCCGTTTCGGTTAAGCTCCCCCAACCACCGGCTAATGAAGGCTATTACAAAGACATTACCGTACTGGCTTTTCCATCGTTCAAGGGGTCGACCGATGGCCCGAACGGAAGCCCACAACCTAAAATAACATCGAGCAAGCCCGGTGTAAATCCGCAGTTTTTGATTGACCGAGCCAGTAAGGAAAGCTTTAAAAGTGACACTGCCTGCTGGATTCAATATGCGTATGATCAGCCATTTACGGGCCGTTCGATCCTCATCCGAACGGGTGGGAATAACTACCAGGCGCAGCGGTTACAGATCGAGGTCAGCAATGATGGCAAACTGTTTAGGCCAATACCTCGCCTTGAACCACCGCGTCATGGCTGGCAGGATACCGATGCCGACGTAACCCATGCCATCACACCGACCACTGCCCGCTATTTCCGATTTGTGTACGATAAAGCCGGTTCAGAACCGGGAGCTGAAGATCTGGATGCCGCCAAGTGGAAACCGGGGCTGAAACTCGTCGGTCTGGAACTCTCCGATGAACCCCGAATTAATCAGTTTGAAGGGAAGTCGGCAGTTGTTTGGCGGGTTGGCCAGCGAGCAATGCCTGCGATGAACGTCCCTAAGCAGGGTGGCCCCGCGAATTTGGCAAATCAGGACATTGACAGGTTAGCCATACCCCTCAACAACGTGATCAATCTGACCGACAAACTAACGGCAGACGGCCACCTGAACTGGGATGCGCCCGCTGGCTCCTGGACCATCATGCGCATCGGTCATACCTCTACGGGACACACGAATGCTACGGCCGGGGCGGGTAAAGGACTGGAGTGCGATAAGTTTAATCCTGAAGCAATTACCCTTCAGTTTACAAGCTGGTTTGGCGAAGCGCAGCGGCAAATGGGTCCTGACCTGAGCAAAAACGTTCTGAAAGTCTTCCATGTAGACAGTTGGGAGTGTGGTAGCCAGAACTGGTCAGCCAACTTTGCCCGCGAATTCAAAAAACGGCGGGGCTATGAATTAACACCTTATCTGCCGGTTATGGCGGGTATTCCCATCGAGAGCGTTGAGGTGTCGGAACAGGTGTTATATGATATTCGCCGGACGGTGGCCGATCTAATTGTCGATGTATTTTATAAAACACTGGCGGATTTGGCTCATGAAAAAGGAGTTACGTTCACTGCCGAGAGCGTAGCCCCAACCATGACCAGCGATGGACTGGCGCATTACAAACGGGTCGATGTGCCGATGGGTGAATTCTGGCTGAACAGCCCAACGCACGACAAACCGAACGACATGCTCGATGCGGTGTCGGCGGCTCATATCTATGGGAAAAATATCGTACAGGCCGAAGGATTTACCACCGTTCGGATGGCCTGGGACGAGCATCCGGGTATGTTGAAAACGCTTCAGGATCGTAACTACGCGTTGGGAATAAACAAGTTAGTTTACCACGTTTTCACTCATAACCCCTGGCTCGACCGCAAACCTGGCATGACACTCGACGGTGTTGGACTTTATTTTCAACGGGATCAGACCTGGTGGAAGTCAGCCCGCGCCTGGGTCGATTATGCCCGTCGATGTCAGACCCTCCTGCAAATCGGGAAACCAGTAGCGGATATTGCCGTTTTTACGGGCGAAGACATTCCCCGACGGGCCGTTCTACCGGATCGGCTGGTTTCGACCCTGCCCGGTATTTTCGGAAAAGAAGTCGTTGAAAAAGAAGCAAAGCGATTGGCCAATATCGGCGAACCCTTACGGCAGAAACCAGCAGGCGTAACGCATTCAGCGAATATGGCCGATCCTGAAAATTGGGTGGACCCCTTACGAGGGTATGCCTATGATTCGTTCAGCCCCGATGCGCTGAACACGCTGGCGACTGTGCAGGGAGGTAGCGTATCATTTGCACCGGGCGCGGCCTATGCGTTGCTTGTGCTGCCGGATAAGCACCCGCTAAACTTGAATAATCGGTTCATGACTCCCGAAACGGCCGGCAGGTTTCTCAAACTGGTGACTGAGGGTGCTACGGTACTCGTTGGTGAAAAACCTATTTTCTCGGCGGGTAAAGGCGCTGATAAACAAATTACTGCGTTGACCGATCAGCTGTGGGGCGGGTCATTTGACCAGGTATCTGACGGGAAGAGCTCCTTTCGGATGAAGCGACTTGGGAAAGGTAGGGTTATTCAAACACCTTTTCCGGTTGGTTCCTTTGAAAAGCTTGGCCTTTCACGGGATATGGATTTCACCGAAACGACCGGCGAGTACGCCCGCGATATTGCCTGGACACATCGAACCGATGGGCAGATGGATTTTTATTTCATTGCCAATCAGGAGGACCGACAACGCGACATCACGGTTTCGTTTCGACAAATGGGGAAAATACCAGAGCTTTACAACGCCGTTACGGATGAGCTAACCGAAGCGAAACAGTGGCGCAATCAACAGGGGCGAACGCAATTATCGGTACGGTTAGAACCCAACGCATCGCTGTTCGTACTCTTTCGAAAACCAGCTCAACAAGCTGCCTGTTCGGGTAAGAACTGGACCGATTTTCGGCCAGTAAAAACGCTGGAAGGTTCGTGGCAAGTGCAGTTTGATACGGCATATGGCGGCCCAAAACAACCCCAGACTTTCGCTCAACTCACCGACTGGAGCCAATTGGCTGACTCTGCTATCCGGTATTATTCCGGGACGGCAACGTATTCGAAAGTCGTTAACTGGTCTCCTCCATCAACGTCTTCTAAACAGCGTATCTGGCTCGATTTAGGCAAAATTGCCAACATCGCCGATGTCAAACTAAACGGTGTTTCCTGTGGTGTCGCATGGACGGCTCCGTATCGGGTTGAGATCACGCACGTACTCAAAACCGGCGAAAACAGGCTAACCATCGACGTTAGCAACACCTGGGCCAATCGCCTGATCGGCGATCAGTTGCGGCCCGAATCCAGGCGCATCACCCGCACCACAGCGCCTTTCCGATTACAGGGAAAACCGCTTCTGGAAGCGGGCATACTGGGGCCGGTACAGATTTTAGTGGATGCTCCTGATCAATCCCTTAAATAAGCTAAGATCCTACAATGGCTTGGGAAAATAGCATATTTTGTAGCGGTTTATTGCTATTAATTTTGAGCTTTCCGCTGAACCCTCCGATCCGATATGCTTTATAAGGTAATCGCTTTTTGTCTGCTTATTCCGGTCATTGGCAATGCCCAGTTAGTTGACAAGACTCCGGCGGCTATACCCAACCAACCGCGTATCTATCAGACTGAGCCATATGAAGATCCACTGGTTAGTGGTATCAATCGCGATGCCTCGCGGGCCACAGCTTATTCATTTGCTACGGTAAACGATGCGCTCAGCGTCAACCGGGATAAAACATCCCGATACCTCTCCCTGAACGGTGAATGGGATTTTGCATTTTCGCTAAAACCCGCCGATGCTCCATCTGATTTTTATACAAAACGGGTTAGTGGCTGGAAGAAAATTCCGGTGCCGTCGAGTTGGGAAATGCAGGGATATGATAAACCCATTTATAAAAGCGCCGTATATCCGTTTCGGCCCGTCAACCCGCCACACGTACCGCAGGATTACAACGGCGTAGGCTGTTACCAGCGCACCTTTACGGTCCCCGCCGATTGGAGCAACATGAATGTTACGCTTCATTTCGGGGGTGTCAGTTCGGCTTATAAGGTGTGGCTGAACGGGAAGTTCGTCGGCTATGCTGAAGATAGCTTTCTGTCGTCTGAATTTAATATCACCCCCTATTTACAGAAAGGCGAGAACGTGTTGTCGGTCTGGGTCATTCGCTGGAGCGACGGTTCGTTTCTGGAAGATCAGGATCAATGGCGCATGAGTGGTATTCACCGGGAAGTCATGCTGATGGCTGAACCTAAACTGCGGATTGCCGACTTCTTTTATCAGACCAAACTAGACGGCGATTACAAAGATGCGTTGCTCAGCATTCGGCCCCGCATCGAGAACCTGACCGGGAACGAAGTGCCTGGTTACCAGCTCAAAGCCCAACTGTACACCAAACAAAACGAACCTGTTTTTGAGAAGCCGCTACAGACTAGTGTTGAGTCGATTATCAATGAAATTTACCCACGGCTCGATAACGCCAAGTTCGGGATTCTGGAAGCCAAACTAAAAAATCCGGCCAAATGGAGCGATGAGGAACCGAACTTATACACGCTGGTTTTATCTCTGGAAGACAGTACCGGAAAACTGCTGGAAGCTAAAAGCTGTAAGCTCGGCTTTCGATCGATCGAGTTCTCCAAAGCCGATAGCAAGCTGTTGATCAATGGGAAAAAGACGTACCTCTACGGGGTCAATCGCCCCGATCATCATCCGACAAAAGGCAAAGCCCTGACTCGGGAGGATCTCCTGCAGGATGTGCTGACCATCAAACGGTTCAACTTCAACTGCATTCGCACCAGCCATTACCCCAGCGACCCTTACCTCTACGATCTCTGCGATGAATTTGGCATTCTGGTCATCGATGAGGCTAATCTCGAAACGCACGGCCTGGGCTCGAAACTCAGCAATGACGCCTTGTGGACAGGCGCGTATCTGGAACGAAGCAGCCGAATGGCATTGCGGGACAAAAACCATCCGTCGATCATTTTCTGGAGTTTAGGTAATGAAGCGGGCCGGGGGCCGAATCACGCGGCTATGGCGGCCTGGATTCATGATTTTGATATCACTCGCCCCGTTCATTACGAACCGGCAATGGGAAGCCCGGCTATGGCCGGCTATATGGATAACAAAGATCCACGTTATCTGAAACCAAATGACCATTCTCACCGTATTCAAAATCCGCAGGATCAGTATTATGTGGATATGGTAAGTCGGATGTATCCGGCAATGTACACGCCCGAATTATTAGCCAATCAGGCTAATGGCGATACCCGACCGATTTTCTTTTGTGAGTACGCCCACGCAATGGGTAACTCCGTCGGAAACATCAGGGAGTTCTGGGATTTATTCCGCCAGACGAAACGCATTATTGGCGGCTGTATCTGGGAGTTCAAAGATCAGGGATTGTTGAAAAAAGATGAGCAGGGAATGCCCTTTTTTGCCTATGGTGGCGACTTCGGAGAGAAATATTTCGACAACTTCACCATTAAGGGCGTTGTAGCAGCCGATGGTCGTCCTAAAGCGGCCATGTACGAATGCAAACGCGTTTTTCAGGGTATCGAATCCGAATGGCAGGATGCGCAAAAGGGGTTGATGCACATCACGAATCGTCATGCGGTGAAAAATGCCAGCGCCTATTCAGGCCAGATCAGTATTCGCGAAGATGGTCGTGTTATCGTAACGCAGCCACTGCCCATTCTGAATCTGGCTGCGGGTCACGACACGGTTATCAATATTTCGGCCTTCTTGCCGAAGCAGAAAAACGGTTCCGAATACCTGGCTGATATTCAGTTTTCGCTGGCGGCTGATGAGTCCTGGGCTGTGAAAGGATTTGACGTTGCCTCAAACCAGTTGCCAATTCCTCAAACGAGTACAGAACCCACCAGAAAACCATCGGGGGCAGTTGTTTCGCTGAGCGAAGATGGGAAAATTTATACCGTAAAAGGAGACGGTTTCGCCGTTGAAATCAATAAAATAAACGGTGCCTTAACGTCTTATAAAGTCGCCGGGAAAGAACAGATTTTTTCGCCGTTATTGCCCCATTTCTCGCGCCCATTGACCGATAATGACAAACGCGGCTGGAAGCCCCAGCGGAAGCTGAAACCGTGGTATGATCCTCAGTTGACGCTAAAAACACTCACCGCGCAGACAATCGACAAGGGCTCGATTAAGCTGACCAGTACGTACTCGCTCATGAACGACAGCGCCCAAGTTGAGGTCAATTATCTGGTTCGGGGCAATGGTGTCGTTGGCGTTGATTTTGCGATAAAACCAGCGTTCCCACTACCGAATATGCCTAAAGTCGGCATGCAGGGGGGCATCGAACGGAGCTATGAATCCATTACGTGGTATGGGCGTGGGCCGCTGGAAAATTATGTGGACCGGCGGTATGGTTTTGATGCGGGTGTTTATTCGAAAACGCTGACTGACTTTATGGAACCCTATGTTGTACCTCAGGAAAATGGGAACCGAACCGACGTAAGGTGGATGTATTTGAGTAATTCAGGCACTAAAAATGGCTTACTGGTAGTAGCGGATAGTTTGCTGAGCATGAGTGCGTGGCCATACACAGAAGCTAACATTCAGTCGGCGAAGCATACCAACAAACTACAGGATGCCGGTTATATTACTCTGAATATCGATTTGGTGCAGATGGGGGTAGGCGGTAATGACAGCTGGAGCGATGTGGCTGCCCCACTCGATCAGTATCAGATCAAGGCAAAACCATATCAGTATCGTTTTTACCTGTTACCGCTCACGAAGCCGAAAGAAGAACCGGGAGCAATAGCAAGGAAGATCAAAGACGTTCATAGAACATCCAGGACACAACTTCCTGATCGTTCTACACTAACAGGAAGTTTGAAATAATAGGCCCAATGAACCTGAAAAGAAAATTTCTGATAAACGCATTCGTGGGGCTGACCGCACTGACCGTCAGCCTGACCGTCTGTGCTCAACCCAAGGGATTGGTGAATACATCGCAGAGTAAGTTTGCCCGGTTGCAGGGGGTAAACATGAGCGATGTGACCTGGACAACGGGCTTCTGGGCGGATCGTTTTAAGGTGTGTCGCGACTCGATGGTGCCGCATCTGTGGCAAACCTATACCGACCCGAACCTTAGCCATTCGTTCGAGAACTTTAAAGTAGCGGCTGGCCTTAGCGCGGGCAACTTTAAAGGACCGTCGTTTCACGATGGCGATTTTTATAAAACACTGGAATCGCTGGCGGGCATGTATGCCCTGACCCGAGACAAAAAACTCGATGCGATGATGGACGAGGCCATTGCCGTTATCGGTAAGGCACAAACGCCCGATGGCTACATTTATACCAAAGCCATTATCCAGCAAAAGAAAACGGGTGAGAAAAAGATGTTCGATGATAAGCTCAGTTTCGAAGCCTATAATTTCGGCCATCTGATGACAGCCGCCTGTGTTCACTACCGGGCAACGGGAAAGACGTCATTGCTGGATATCGCAAAGAAGGCAACGAATTTCCTGATTGGCTTTTACAACAATGCAAGCCCCGAGCAGGCTCGGAACGCGATTTGTCCGTCACACTACATGGGCGTTATTGAAATGTATCGCACCACCCGCGATCCCGCTTATCTGGCGCTGGCTCAAAAGCTGATCGATATTCGCGGACTTTCGGAAGGTACTGACGATAATTCCGACCGGGTGCCATTCCGTAAAATGACAAAAGTGATCGGTCACGCAGTACGGGCGAATTACCTGTTTGCGGGCGCTGCCGATGTGTTTGCCGAAACAGGTGATAGTACGCTGCTGTCTACACTCGATCTGATGTGGGACGATGTGGTCAATCACAAAATGTACGTGACGGGCGGATGCGGTGCTTTGTACGATGGCGTTTCGCCGGAAGGCACTTCGTATAAACCCGATACCGTGCAGAAAATTCACCAGGCTTATGGGAAAGCGTATCAGTTGCCGAACCACTCGGCCCATAATGAAACCTGCGCCAACATTGGTAATCTGCTCTGGAATTACCGGATGCTACAAATTACCGGCAATGCCAAATATGCTGATGTGATGGAATTGGCGCTCTACAACAGCATTTTGTCGGGCATAAGCCTGGATGGGAACAAGTTCTTTTATACCAACCCACTAAGTGCATCAGACGATTATCCGTACCATATGCGCTGGATGGGAGGGCGGCAGAAATACATCCGATTGTCGAACTGTTGTCCGCCCAACACCGTGCGTACCCTTGCCGAAGTGAGCAACTATGCCTACAGCGTGTCGGACAAGGGGCTATGGCTGAATATATTCGGTGCTAACCAGTTGACAACTACCCTTGAAGATGGCTCACCCATTCGGTTGACGCAGGAAACGGCTTACCCCTGGGATGGAGCCATCAAACTCAGTCTGGAGCAAGTACCCGCTAAATCGTTTTCGCTGTTTGTCCGGATACCGGGCTGGTGTCAGGGCGCAACAATAAAAATAAATGGTTCTCCGGCATCGACAATGATCAAATCGGGCGACTATGCTGAGCTAAACCGGAGCTGGAAGGCGGGCGATAAGGTAGAAATCAACCTGCCGATGCCGGTAAAACTGATTGAAGCGAATCCGCTGGTCGAGGAGACCCGCAATCAGGTGGCGGTTAAACGGGGCCCGGTTGTGTATTGCCTGGAATCGGTTGACAATCAGAATAAAAAGATAACCGGACTCGCTTTGTCGACCAGAAATAAGTTGAAGCCAACCCGCATCGTTATCGAAAATAGTGAGGTGATGGCACTGGAAGGCGAAGCCCAGCAGGTCGAAAATGGAGCCTGGTCGAACCAGCTTTACCGCGAAGTATCGGACAAAACACCGGCTTCAACGAACGTCCGGCTGATTCCATATTATGCCTGGAGCAACCGGGGCCGTTCCGAAATGTCGGTCTGGATTCCGTTGATTCGGTAGCAGATTGTGTGGGTTAATTCCCAATTTAGCATTAATCACCTTCCCGAAACGACCGCCAATGGCTTGTTGCTTTCGGGAAACAACAGCCATCAATGAAGTCAATTCAGCATTACATAGTCATCCTGACCCTATGCCTCCTGCAAACAACCCTTTGCCGGGCACAGTCGGCCAATGTGCTGTCTACAGATAATCTCAGGCAATACGTCAGCCTGTTTAACACCATCGATCAGGAAGAGGCCGTAAAAAACTACGTGCCAAATGACCAGTCATTTGAGTGGCTTGCCAAAAATATTCCACTTTTCGACTGTCCCGATTCGGCCTTGCGGGAGATCTACTACTACCGCTGGTGGGCCTTTCGGAAGCATCTGAAAGAAACGCCGGAGGGGTATATCTTCACGGAGTTTATTACGAAAATGAACCATGCTGGTAAATACAACGCCATCAGCAGTGCATTGGGTCATCATATTTACGAAGGTCGCTGGCTACACAATCCGCAGTATATCGACGATTACATTTCGTTCTGGCTCTATGTCGATCCGAAACATACGGTCCAGCGATTTCATGCGTTCAGCAGCTGGGTAGACGATGCGGTCTATAACCGCTACCTCGTCAATCTGGACAAGCCTTTTATCCAGAAAAACCTGCTGGCTTTAGACGCTGACTACCGCAAATGGCAGCAGGAAAAACAGCTATCGGAAGGTCTGTTCTGGCAATTTGACGTACGCGATGCGATGGAAGAATCAATCAGCGGATCGCGGAAAGAGAAAAACCGCCGACCTACCATTAACAGCTACATGTACGGCAATGCCAAAGCGTTAGCGGAAATGGCTGCGTTGGTTAAGAACGATACGCTTCAACGGCGGTATCAACGGCAGGCTGCTGAACTGAAAAAGCTGACACTCGACAGTTTGTGGAACAAGGACGACCTTTTTTTTGAAGTAAAGCATGAAAATGGCAGCTTTGCCAAAGCCCGCGAAGCCATTGGATTTATTCCCTGGTATTTTAACCTGCCCGACGACAAAGCGGAGTATGCCCGTCAATGGGATCAACTGACCGATACAACGGGTTTCGATGCTCCCTGGGGCATCACGACGGCCGAACGAAGGCACCCGCTTTTCCGAACACATGGGTCTGGGCATGGGTGCGAGTGGGATGGACCTGTCTGGCCGTTTGCCACCACGCAAACCCTGAAAGGACTGGCCAACCTGCTCACGGATTACAGAAACCAGGGCCGAATGACAAATTCCGTTTTTTACGATGAGTTGCAGAAATACACCCGGTCGCATACCATGAACGGCCATTTGTATCTGGGCGAATATCAGGACGAAAAAACGGGTGAATGGCTCAAAGGCGATAACCCAAGGAGTAAATTTTACAATCATTCGGGCTTTGCCGATTTAATTATCAGTGACCTGATCGGTTTGAAACCACGCGCCGACAATGCGCTGGAAATCCATCCGCTAATTCCTGAGGGTAAATGGGATTGGTTTTGCCTCGACAATGTTCTGTATCACGGAAAAATTCTAACCATCCTGTTCGATAAAACCGGAACCCATTACGGAAAAGGCAAAGGCTTCATAGTCTTTTCTGATGGGAAACCAGTACTAAAGAGAGAAAAGCCAGCGCCAGTAACGATTCGAAAGTTCTAGAGAACGCCCGTGCGTTTGCCATTCGACCCCGTGTTCTGATTGGAATGGTAAAAAAATAAACCCATGAAAAACCTGCCCTTATTTGATCTTGCCATTATTGCCGCTTACCTCGTAGCGATGGTTTTAGTTGGGCTTTATTTCGCCCGCAAAAACCACAGTGCCGCTCAATTCACGAAAGCATCGGGCCTGATTCCGGGTTGGGCGACGGGTCTGTCCATCTACGCTACGTTCCTGAGCAGCAATACGTTTCTTGGCGTTCCGGGCAAAGCATTTGGTGGCAACTGGAATTCATTTGTCTTTAGTTTATCGATGCCATTGGCCGCTTACATGGCCGCCCGCTTTTTTGTGCCGTTCTACCGTCGTACCGGCGAAATTTCGGCCTATACGCACCTCGAGCATCGATTTGGCCCCTGGGCCAGAACCTACGCCGTTGTTTGTTTTCTGCTCACCCAACTGGCCCGGATGGGGTCGATTTTTCTGGGAATTGCTCTGAGTTTACAGGCCCTGACGGGTTATTCGATGCAAATGATCATGATCGTGATGGGCGTTTGCATTATCTTCTACACCGTTTTGGGCGGCATGGAAGCCGTTATCTGGACGGAGGTTGTGCAGGCGGTCATTAAAACCTTTGGCGCACTCCTGATCCTTTACCTGATTGTTGAGGAAATGCCGGGAGGAGTGTCCGAGATCGTAACCATCGGCAAAGCCAACGACAAATTCAGCCTGGGTAGTTATTCCCTCGATTTTACCCAGTCGACGTTCTGGGTCGTGTTGCTCTATGGCTTCTTCATCAACCTGAATAATTTTGGTATGGATCAGAATTATATCCAGCGTTATCATACAACGGCTTCCGAGAAAGAAGCATCGAAGTCGCTGTGGCTCTGCGTGTGGTTGTATGTACCGGCCTCGTTGCTGTTTTTTGTGATTGGCTCCTGTCTGTTTGCCTACTACCAGCTGCACCCCGAATTTATTGAAGCCATTAAGCAAAAAGTGGCGCTGGATCGTTTGCCCGCAACGGCGTCGGCGGCCGAAGTTTCCCGATTGATAGCGACCTTACAACCCGCTGATTATGGCGATAAAGTGATGCCTCATTTTATGGTGACCAAAGTGCCGCCGGGCCTGATGGGACTGATCGTGTCAGCAATTCTGTCGGCAGCCATGAGTACGATCAGTTCGGGAATGAACGCATCGGCCACCGTATTTACCGAAGATATTTACAAACGATACGTCAATGCTCACGTATCGGATCGGAAACTGCTCACCCTGTTGCACCTGACAACGGTAGTGGTTGGTTTACTGGGCCTGGGAACAGGGCTGGCCATGATCGGTGTCAAAAGCATTCTGGACGCCTGGTGGACCTTATCCGGCATTTTTGCGGCTGGCATGCTTGGCCTCTTTTTGCTGGGTCTGATCAGCCGACAGACCAAAAGCCACGAAGCCCTGACGGCCACCGCTATTGGCGTTCTGGTCATTCTCTGGATGACCTTTTCGAGTAATCTCCCCGATGAATACAGCTACCTCCGCAATCCGCTTCACAGTAACATGATTATTGTGGTGGGTACGCTTACCATATTTCTGACGGGATTAGTATTGACAAAACGTAAAGGCCATCGGCCCGAATCAACCCGCAAAATTTCGTCTGTACCCCAATGACCAATACCATCGTGAAAACATCTTCGAAAGGCTTTATTCCTGTCATGCTTACGCCATTTACCGACAGTGGCGCTATTGATTTCGATACCCTTACCCGGCTGACAGAGTTTTATCTGGAAGCGGGCGCGGCTGGTCTCTTTGCCAATTGCCTGTCGAGCGAAATGTTTGAATTGACCGAAGCCGAGCGACTGGCGATCATTGCTCATGTAATAAAAACCACGAATGGCGCGGTGCCCGTTGTGGCTACGGGCACTTTCGGCGGACCTATTCAGCAACAGGCTGATTTTGTTAAGCGCGTAAACGATACGGGTACTGACGCCGTCATTCTGATCACGGGCCTGCTGGCCGATGAAACCGATTCCGACGATGTATTCAATGAGCGGGTTTATCAGCTATTAGATCAGACTGACAGCATTCCGGTTGGTTTTTATGAATGCCCTGTTCCCTACAAGCGCCTGCTTTCGCCCCGGCAGCTTCAGCAATTTGTGGCGACCGGACGTGTTATTTACCATAAGGATACCTGTCTGGACCTGCAACAGATCAAGGAAAAACTGCGACTGGCATCCGGCCCCGGTTTCGGGCTTTATGATGCCTACATGGTTCATGCTGTAGAGTCGCTGAAAGCCGGTTCGGCGGGCCTTTCCTGTATTCAGGGTAATTACTTTCCGGAACTCATCGTCTGGATCTGCCAAAACTACGATAATGCCGATCAACAGGAGGAAGTCGCTATGGTTCAGCAGTTTCTGATCGATCATATGGATGTCATGCACAATGTCTATCCGATTGTCTCAAAATACTTTTTGCAGCTCCGGGGATTCGATATTTCGACCTTTACCCGGCGGAATGTGGGCACGTTTACGCCGGATATAGCCCAGCAGGTCGACGGCTTATTTGCGGCCTATACGCGTTTGCAGGAGCAACTGGCGTTGCGAGTTGCCTAGGGTTGGGTCATGCATTCGTAAGCTGTTGGCGGTTGTCTCCGGCCGAGGCTGAATAGTGCAGAACCGTTCGCCAAACTCCCTGCCACGGTTAACTACACAAAAGAGCCGTGGTACGACGTTTGGCGAACGGCCTGAGTTCCAGAATTTGAATACAATGACGTATAGATTTTTAACTGCATTCCTGTTGTTGGTTTTACCTGGGCTACCCGTAGTAGCGCAGCAAACCGAAAAGCGCTATCTGTCGGGTACGGGAAATGACAACACTGTGAACTGGCAGTTTTACTGTACCGCAGGCCAGAATTCGGGCAAATGGACGACCATTCCGGTACCCTCGAACTGGGAATTACAGGGTTTTGGGAAGTACAATTATGGCTTTGCCAAAGATAGTGCCCGCGGGAAAGAGCAGGGTTTATACAAGCACGAATTTCAGGTTCCGGCGTCGTGGAAAGGTAAACGAATAAACCTTGTCTTTGAAGGGGCCATGACCGATACAGACGTCAAAATAAACGGCAAGTCGGCGGGCCAAACGCATCAGGGCTCGTACTATGCCTTCAAATACGATGTTTCAGCTTTGCTCAACTATGGTTCGGGTAATTTGCTGGAAGCTACCGTATCGAAACATTCAGCGAATGCGTCCGTAAATGAAGCCGAGCGTAAAGGCGATTTCTGGATTTTTGGCGGCATTTTTCGCCCTGTTTATCTCGAAATTCTCCCCGCCGACCATATTGCCCACGTCGCAATAGATGCGAAAGCAAACGGTACGTTTTCGGCTCAGGTTCAGCTTAACACGGAGGGCAAAGCAACTGACGTTTTAGCGCAGATTTATACCCTGTCCGGTCAAAAAGTTGGAACGCCATTTACGGCAAAAACTGGGAACGAAAACCAGTCCGTTACATTGGCGAAAACGATTCAGAACCCGTTGCTCTGGACGTCGGAAACACCCAATCGATACAAGGTAGAGTTCAGGCTATTGCAGGCAGGGAAACCCGTTCATGTACTAAGCCGGTATTTCGGTTTCCGAACCGTTGAGGTGAAGCAACGGGATGGCATCTACGTCAATGGCACGAAGATTAAACTCAAGGGCGTCAATCGTCATTCGTTCTGGCCGGCATCGGGTCGGGCGCTCAGCAAAAAGCTGAGTGTGCTCGATGTGAATCTGATGAAAGACATGAACATGAATGCGGTTCGGATGTCGCACTATCCACCCGATGATCATTTTCTGGACGTCTGCGATTCGCTGGGACTGTATGTATTCGATGAGCTGGCAGGCTGGCACGGCCACTACGACACGCCAACGGGCACTAAACTGCTTAAGGAACTCATCACGCACGACGTCAATCACCCGTCGGTTATTTTCTGGATCAACGGCAACGAGGGTGGTCATAACTACGACCTCGACCCGCTGTTTGCCAAAGAAGACATTCAGAAACGGCATGTGATTCATGCCTGGGAAGATTTTGGCGGTTTCGATACGCAGCATTACCGGGAGTACAACTACGGCATCGGCAACTACAATCACGGCCATTCGATGACGCTGCCAACTGAATTCCTGCATGGTCTTTACGACGGCGGGCATGGTGCCGGTCTGGAAGATTATTGGGAAGCTATGTGGCATGATCCGCTGGCGGCTGGTGGCTTCCTGTGGGATTTCTCAGACGAAGGTGTGGTCCGTACGGATCGAAACGGCGCTATCGATACCGATGGCAATCGCGGAGCCGATGGTATTGTAGGGCCATACCGCGAAAAAGAAGGGAGCTTTTTTACCGTCAAGGAAGTATGGTCGCCGATTAAGCTGGAGCGTCGCGAAATTACGCCAACCTTCGACGGGAATTTTCCGATTGAGAACCGTTATTATTTTACCAACACCACCCAATGCTCTTTTACAGGAAAACTGACCCGTGTTAACGGTCCCTATACCCTAGCAAAGCCGCTCGAAAAGACATTCACCGTGTCGGCACCGAATCTGAAACCGTCCGAGAAAGGGGCCTTGAAAGCAATCTTCCCCGCCGACTGGAAAGACTACGATTTTCTGTACATAACCGCCATCGATCCGCATAAACGGGAGCTGTTTACGTGGAGTTTTCCGATTTCGTTACCGAACAAAATTGCGTCGTCGCTCATCAAAACAGAGGGCGCCAATGAGGTAGTTTTAACCGAAGCCGATTCGCTCTATACCATAACAGCGAACAACATTCATCTGTCATTCAGCAAACAAACTGGTATCTTAAAACAGGTCGCGAACAGCGCTGGAACAATTCCGTTTACGAATGGCCCCATTTTACAGGAGGGTGTCAATAATTTCAAAAACGTCACACATCGTAATGACGGTAAGGCTGTCATCCTCGAATCGACCTTCGACCGGAAAACGAGCTATAATACATTGCAATGGACTATTTACCCGTCAGGCTGGGTCAAAATGCGGGTTCGCTATTTCCCCGACGGTTATTTTACCATGATGGATGGCGTTAATTTCTCGTTTCCGGAAGCGAGCATAAAGGGTGTGAAATGGATGGGAAAAGGCCCGTATCGGGTCTGGAAAAATCGGATGAAAGGGGGCGCGTTGGGGGTTTGGAACAAAGCCTATAACAACACAGAAACGGGCGAGGCTCCCTTTGTTTATCCCGAATTCAAGGGATACCACGCCAATATGTACTGGTGCCGGTTTGAGGTAACGGGTAATCCATTTACCGTTGTAACCGAAAATGAGGACGTTTTCTTTCGCCTGTTCACCCCCGCCTGGAAAACCGATCAGTGGCACAATTACGAACCGATTTTTCCATCCGGCGACATTTCCTTCATGCAGGGAATCAGTAGTATTGGCACCAAAACGCAGCGCAACGAAACGACTGGCCCAATGGGCATGAAAAACATTTTTTACGACTATGAAAAAGAACCAGCTCGTGCCAAAGAGCTGACGTTGTTTTTTGATTTTTCGGGGCGGTGAAACTGTTTTTGAAATTTCTCTTTTGACAGTATGACAAAAATGTGCTCAACCGCCACTTGTTAATGCAAACCGGATTTTCGCCTGGAGATGTGCCACCGCACGGCGGACCGCGGTTTCTATTTGTGGGCAGCAACCGTGGCACATCTCCAGGCGAAAATCCTGGCAAATAATCTCTGCATGAATCGAGCCTTAACTACGTTTTTACTCTCCTGCCTGTCTCCGCTCATTTTCGCACAACAGACCGAAATCTGGGTTGCACCGGGTGGGTCGGATGCGAACGCCGGAACGAAAGAAAAACCGTTGGCCAGTTTGCCGATGGCGCTTCGCAAGGTTCGTGAACTACGTCGGCTTGCCGATCCGGGTATTGCGGATGGGGCACACATCTATTTGAAAAACGGTCTGTACGCGTTGGCCGAGCCAGTTTTTATTCGTCCGGAAGATTCTGGCACAGCCGCTAGTCCAACGATCATAGAAGCGGCTCCGAATGAAAGCCCCATTTTAAGCGGTGGAATACCAATTACAAACTGGCAAAAGGGTAAGGGCAACGTGACTGGTTTGCCAAAAGAAGCTGTCGGAAAGGTATGGGTAGCCGATGCGCCGAGAGTTGGAGGGCGATTGGTCGAATTCCGGCAGCTCTGGGTAAACGGAGAGAAAGCAACTCGGGCAAAAGACACGCCTTACCCATTGATGAACCGCATCTTATCGTGGAACAAACAGGAACAAACCTGCTGGATTCCGGCTCCTAAATTTGGTGATTTGTCGAAAGCCGATGGCCTTGAGATGCTCATTCATCAATGGTGGGCAGTTGCCAGTTTGCGCGTCAAACGAATTGAGGTACAGGAAGATAGCGCTAAGTTAAGTTTTCATCAGCCCGAAAGTCGCATTCAATCCGAGCACCCCTGGCCCGCCCCCTGGATGTCGAAAGAAACCGGGAATTCGGCATTTTACCTTAGCAATGCGATCCAGTTTCTGGATCAGGCGGGGGAGTGGTTTTTAGATACCAAAGCCGAAAAGATCTACTATATTCCTGATCCTACCGACAACCTGGCTACTGCCCAGGTCATGGTGCCTGTACTCGAAACGCTGGTGCGTATCGCAGGAACGGTCGATAGTCCGGTGTCAAATGTAATTTTTAAGGGTATCGCATTTCAGCATACGGGCTGGCTCAGGCCCTCGCAGCAGGGGCACGTTCCGCACCAGGCAGGGTTGTATATGCTGGACGCCTACAAACTGAAAATTCCGGGTACACCCGACAAAAAGTCGTTGGAAAACCAAGCATGGGTGGGCCGTCCGGCAGCGGCTGTGGAGGTGTCATTTGCCAACCATACCAGTTTCGACAATTGCCGGTTTGAGCATCTGGCGGCAACCGGGCTGGATTACAACAAAGGCGTACAGGACAATGCCATTCGCGGGAATCTCTTCAAAGACATTGGTGGTACCGGCATTATGGCAGGTGTTTTTGCGGACGAAGCGACGGAGATCCATCGCCCTTATAACCCCACCGATGAGCGGGAAGTGTGTAGCAATATGCTCATTAGCAACAACCTGATTACCAATGTAACGAATGAAGATTGGGGTTGCGTCGGCATTGGGGCGGGCTATGTTCGGGGAATCACCATCAAACATAACGAAATCAGTGATGTCGCCTACAGTGGTATCAGCATGGGGTGGGGGTGGACTAAAACCATTAATGCCATGCGGAATAATAAAGTGGTAGCGAACAGGATTCATCACTTCGCCAAACACATGTACGATGCCGCGGCCATTTATACGTTGTCGGCACAACCGGGTTCAACCATTACCGAAAACTACATTGACAGTGTCTACAAAGCGCCGTATGCCCATCTGCCTGCTCACTGGTTTTACCTGTATACCGACGAAGGTTCGTCTTATTTTACGATAAAAGAAAACTGGACACCCTCGGAAAAATACCTGCAAAACGCCAATGGCCCGAACAATGTCTGGGAGCACAATGGTCCGCAGGTCGCCGATAGCTTAAAGACAAAAGCTGGCATTCAGCCGCCCTATCAGTATTTGATCAAGGACAGGGTTAAGCCAGATTCGAAGTGGGGTATCAATAAAGAAAATCCGGTCATCGTCGAGTTGGTTGCGAACCCCGACAAGCCAATTGATAAACAACGGCTCCGGGAAGTGCTGATTCGGGCTAAAGTAAATCCCAATGCGCTGTATCAGTGGGAGAACCACTACGTTATTTTCGATAAAGTGCAGGACGTTTTCGTATTGAGTGAACGGCTGAAGTCGGCCTTCCCAACCACGAAGGTTAAGACCTATTATGATCTATTTTACGAATTCAACCGCAAACGATGCGATGGTGGCCAGAAAACGGGCGAGTTGGAGCATACAATTTTAACCACTAATCTGGTCGCTGACCCTGTCCTTCAGAACGATTACCTGGCCTATCATGCAAACCAGTTTGAGCAATGGCCCGAAGTTGCCAGAGGATTCTGCAATGCGCAGTTTCAACAAGTGTTGCTATACAGGAACGGGCGGCAATTGATGCTGGTGATCAGTCTTCCCAAAGGCGAACGTTTAGACAAACTCAACCCGAAAACCACCGAAAATAACCCCCGCGTCGAGGAGTGGAACGCCCGGATGAAAAAGTATCAGGAAGGGATTTCGGGTACAAAGCCGGGCGAGGTATGGGTTGAATTGAAAGCGATTCGATAGTTGTCCCGATGCCGCAGAGATGCCAAACCACGAACAAACCATGGTACGAGTAAGCACCTTATTATTAATGACTATCCTGGCCGCTCAGGCTCAGCCTCCAGTTCGTCAGCCGCTTACGCTCTGGTACCGGCAACCTGCCCGTCAGTGGGTGGAAGCACTTCCTATTGGCAATGGGCGACTGGGTGGTATGGTATTTGGCGGTGTTGAAACGGACCATATTCAGTTCAATGAAGAAACGCTCTGGACGGGCGGTCCGCGTGAGTATCAGCGGGAAGGAGCGGCTCAATACCTGCCCCAGATTCGTCAGCTACTTGTCGATGGCAAACAGGCTGAAGCGGAAAAAGTGGCCCAGGAGCATTTTATGGGCAAACAAAGCAACGAAGAAGGATACGAACAGAAGAAAACGGCATGGTTGGCAAGCGTCCGTAATCTGACCAGTGCCCGTGCGAACCCGGCAGCTACTGCGTTTGATGATCGTGCCTGGAAAACAATGACCGTTCCAACAGCTGATGGTTGGGAAAAGGCCGGATTGGAAGGGCTGGACGGTGCCCTTTGGTTCCGGACCTCATTTGACTTACCACAGGCCTGGGTAGGGAAAGATGTGGTATTGGATATGGGGCGTATTCGTGATCAGGATTTTACCTATCTCAATGGAGAGCTGGTCGGCTCCGACGAAGGCATCGCCAAGAACCGACGTTACAAAATTCCGGCGGCTAAGCTGCACGCTGGTAAAAATCAACTAGCGATTCAGGTCATTAATCTGTTCGATAAAGGAGGCTTTATTGGCGTCAAAACCAGCCAGCCGACATTTGTTGTTTATCCGGAAGGGCAACAACCGGCTGAGGGTGTTCCGCTGGCAAAACCGTTTAAATACTGGGTTCAGGATGAGACTCCCCCGGCTTCGCCCCGTTACCAGGCCGATTATCAGCCATTTGGTGATTTGTGGCTACAGTTTAAAAACACGGCACCAGCCACAGATTATCATCGGGAACTGGACCTAATGACCGCGATTTCCCGCGTTACGTACGCTGCCAATGGCGTGAATTTTACCCGTGAATACCTGGTGAATGCACCTGATCAGGTTATGGCTGTTCATCTGACGGCCAGCCAGCCGGGTAAAATCGGCTTCGAGGCTACACTGAATAGTCCACATCGGGGAGCGTCCGTTCGGAAAATTGATGACCAGACCATTGCGTTGGCGGTTCAGGTACGAGATGGTGCGTTAAAAGGCGAAAGCTTACTTCATATCCAAACGAAGAAGGGAAAAATAGCCGTGGTTGGCAATAAACTGACTGTGTCGGGCGCTGACGAAGCAACTCTGTACCTAACGGCGGGGACTAATTTTAAAAACTACAATGACGTTTCGGGCGATCCCGCCACCCTGAGCCAGCGACCGTTGGAGGCCATCCGTACCAAAGGCTTCGATGCGATCAAAGCGGCTCATAGCCGGGAGTATCAGACGTACTTCAATACCCTGACACTCGATTTGGGCCACTCGGCCAACGAACAGCTTCCAACCGACGAACGGCTTCAGCGTTTCGAGAAATCACCGGACCCGGCACTGGCTGCGCTTTATCTCCAATATGGTCGGTATTTGCTGATTTCGAGTTCGCGACCCGGTACACGTCCGGGCAATTTGCAGGGTATCTGGAACGATCTGCTTACTCCGCCCTGGGGTAGTAAATACACCACGAACATCAACCTGGAGATGAACTACTGGCCCGCCGAAATGCTGAATCTATCGGCCTGTCATGAACCGATGTTTGCTGCCATCGAAGAGCTGGCCGAAGCCGGGCGAAAAACGGCTAAAGCGCACTACAACGCCCGTGGTTGGGTGCTGCACCACAATACCGATCTCTGGCGCGGTACGGCTCCCATCAACGCATCGAATCACGGTATCTGGGTGAGTGGTGGAGCCTGGGTGTCGCACCATCTCTGGGAACATTATCGCTACACACAGGACCGAATTTTTCTGCATGATCGTGCCTATCCGATCATGAAAGAAGCCGCTCGTTTTTTCGTGGATTTTCTTGTTAAAGATCCCAAAACCGGCTGGCTCATCAGTACCCCTTCCAACTCGCCGGAGCATGGTGGTTTAGTCGCGGGGCCGACGATGGATCACCAGCTAATCCGCGATCTGGTTAAAAACTGCATTGCGGCTAGTGAAATCCTCGGTACCGATGCTGCGTTCCGCGACACACTTCAGACAATGTATCGCCAGATTGCCCCGAACCAGATTGGTAAACGTGGGCAATTGCAGGAGTGGTTACAGGACGTCGATGATCCTAAAGACACCCATCGACACGTTTCTCACCTCTGGGGTGTTCATCCCGGCACGGATATCACCTGGGATGAGACGCCCGATCTGATGAAAGCTGCCCGGCAGTCGCTTTTGGAGCGTGGCGATGAAGGGACGGGTTGGAGCCTGGCCTGGAAAATTAACTTCTGGGCACGTTTTCGTGATGGAAATCATTCGTACAACATGCTCAAGTTGCTGTTTCGTCCCGCCATTTCGCCGGAAGGAACAACGGGTGGAGGGTCTTACCCGAACCTCTTCGATGCGCACCCGCCCTTTCAGATCGATGGAAATTTTGGCGGTTCCAGCGGCATTGCTGAAATGCTGTTACAGAGTCAGGGGAAAACGATTGATCTGCTCCCGGCGCTTCCAACGGCACTCCCGACCGGATTTGTCAACGGTATCTGTGCACAGGGCGGTTTTGTATTGAACATCCGCTGGCAAAATGGGCGTCTGAGCGGGGTTGAGGTTACCTCCAAAGCTGGGCAACCCTGCGTACTTCGCTACGGTGATAAGGAAGCTCGCTTTACAACCGAAAAAGGGAAAACGTACCGATTGAATCAGGATTTGAACGTATTGTAACGTTTAATTTAGTTACGTCAATGTAGGCCGAAACCAATGCTTTAATGCGTATCTGGATCTGGCCAGATGCGGTTGGTTTATAGCTGTTAGGCCTGGCGGGTAACTGGGTTATTATCTGGCAAATTGCCCCATTGGAATGGCAAAATCCGGGTGGACGTTTACCTGACATCCGGGGCTGATCGGGTGACGAGAATAGCCGTAAATAGGGTCGTTTACTCCTGCAATTCTGGCGGTAAAATGGGTGGAAAATAATGTCGCAAATCACCCTTTTTTTGCCGGTTATACCCCCTGTCGAAGTCGGTTGTGGGTGGTAAATTTGTTCTGTTAATCAACGGAACAACATCTACAAAATGACACAACTCCATTCAGTAAACGCAACGCAAAAAACCATGAAAAAGACAAAAATCACGTACTGGGTATTGACAGGATTATTCGCTTTTGTTATGGCGGGCTCGGCCATTCCCAATATTATGGTCAATCCAATGTCGGTGCAGGGTTTTCATGAAATGGGTTATCCGACCTATATAATCCCGTTTCTGGGCTGGGCCAAACTTCTTGGTGTGGTGGCCATACTGGTTCCGGGCTTTCCGCGTATTAAAGAATGGGCGTATGCCGGACTCATTTTTGATTTGCTGGGTGCTACCTATTCCGTCGCGAATAGCGGTAAGACTCTCGGCGAATGGTCGCCTATTTTTATCTTTGTTGCGCTGGGTTTTGGTTCGTATTTTTTCTATCATAAACGGCTGAAAGAATCCGCTTTGCGAACCTCTGAAACCGTTCAGAACGACTTTCGAATAGCTGTGTAGGCTGAATCAAAAACGAAGATTAACGTCCCGGAAGGTCAACCCTTTCGGGACGTTTCGTTGGTAGCTAGTACTCTTTCAGTTTATATTTTATACATAATAGTCATGGATGTGCTTGATTATAAATCTATAAGGTTTTTGACACCGCATCGGCGGCCCGGCGCATCGGCGGCCCGGCTTATGGGTTTAAATTGGCCGGGCACTAGTTCGGGTCAATTTTCAGACTTTCGAGCTTGTCATCTTTCTGTACGGGCGTTTTAACGTGCCGAAAGTTGTTGCCACTCACCGTGATATTCTGGGTTTTCCCGCCGTTAAGTTTCAAAAATACATCGGTGCCCACTTTCGGAAAACAGTCGTAAATGAAGGCATCGTCTACGTCGTTTAACGCCACCACAGGCGTGTTGGCGTGCGGGGTGCGGCTTGTTACACCGTCGATTTCCAGATCATGCACGTTGTCAGCTTTGATAGACGGCCCACTCGCCGTATTGACTGTTACGTTATGAAACGCCACCTGCCGGGATTGATTGATCACAAATCCCGTTTTCGCCCGGAATTCCAGCCCGCTGAAGCTAATGTTTTCGATGGGCATTTCCTCCAGGCCGTTCAGAAAACCAGCCTGATTGGTTTCGGCGGTGATGTTGCTGAAATGAATATTCCGAAAGGCCGGTGTCCGCTCTGAAACGGGTTCAGGGTTTGTTTTTGCATACTGCATATCGAGCACAATAGCCTGTTCGCGGATGTTTTTCATGATGATGTTGTCCACCCGAATATCCTCAACGACGCCACCGCGGCCACGTGCGGTTTTGATGCGAATCCCGCGATCGGTACCGTCGAAAACACAGTTCGAAATCACTATTTTTTTAACACCCCCCGACATCTCACTACCAATCACTACGCCCCCGTGTCCGGCCAGCATGGTACAGTTCGTGATGGTGTAATTTTCTGCCGGTGCGTTCATTTTTCGACCCGCCCGATCCTTACCCGATTTGATGGTGATGCAATCGTCGCCCACGCTGATGTGACAGTTGGAAATATGCACGTATCGGCACGATTCGGGGTTAATGCCGTCGGTATTGGGCGAATGCGGGTTGTTGATGGTCACACCGGTCACGGTCACGTTTTCGCAGAACTCCGGATTGACCGTCCAAAAGGGCGAATTGCGAATCGTAATGCCTTCGATGAGCACGTTTTTGCAATGCATTGGCTGAATGAAGGGTGGCCGAAGAAACCCTTTTTCGACCCAGCCCGGCAAATCGGGACGCAGAATGTCTTTGTTCAGGCGATAAAATTCATCCTGCCATCTTGAACCGGGCGATGTCTTGACGGTAACTTCTGAATAACCCCACCATTTTTTGCCGTGTCCATCAATGATTCCTCGTCCCCGAATGGCAATATTTTCGGCTTTATAGGCATAAAACAAGGGCGAAAAATTCGTCACATCGGTTCCTTCCCAGCGTGAGGGAACCATCGGCAGGTAATCGTCGAAATTGTCGCTAAAATGCAGTTCGGCACCCGCGTCGATCAGGATGGTAATGTTGCTTTTGAGGTGAATGGGTCCCGTCAGATACTTGCCCGGTGGGAAATAGATCGTCCCTCCGCCTACTTTCACGGCCGCATCAATGGCCTTTTTGATGGATGCTGTCGCGATTTTGCTGCTATCGTTCTTCGCTCCATACTGCAGGACATTGAAATAGAGTGATTGTTGTCCTGATGCAGTGATCGTTCCAAAGGCAGTCAGACAAAATACAAGTAATAGCGAATAGATCGTAGTGGTTTTCATGCGGTTGCTTCGTTGAACTTTCGGAATGATGCATTCCGGCTGGGGTTACTGCAATCCGGCAAGTATTTCTTCCGAGACCGGAAAGGCGGTACCATGCCGAACACCCACCGGAAAATGAATTTTATCGGAAATGTCTTCCCAATGTTCCAGATCTTTCGATTGGATGGCACCGTATCGATGGTCCCGATAGCGATCGAAATAAACCATCCAGTTGCCGTTGATTTTCAGAACAGTGGGTCCTTCAGCCCAGAAATTGCCGGTAATCGATGCCGATGGCGCACTATAGGGTCCTTCTGCTTTATCGCTAAAGGCTAAATGCAGGTTCTTTTGGGGCGTAAACGGCTTGTCGGTTTCATCCTTCAGAAACAGTAGATAGCGTTTGCCATCTTTCAGGAGCGTAGCGTCAATAACGCTGAACCCATGATTATAGAATAGCCGGGCTTTGCTAAATGTCTTCAGGTCTTTACTGGCCACGTAATAAATGCGATGATTCCGGTTCGATTCTGTAGAACCCGGCTGGCGATCATTGTCTGTTTCTGGATACCGGCCAGGAATGCTGGTTGCCCAGAAAATGAAAAACTGACGACTGGCATCATCATAGAAGATTTCAGGAGCCCAGCAGTTTTTTGCGTTCGGCTCATGCGCCATCACAGGAAGGTTCTGTTGGTCCGACCAGTGAATCAAGTCTTTGGATGAAGCATAACCTATGCTTTTCTCCTTCCAGCTCACCGTCCACACCATATGGAATGTACCATCAGGCCCCTGGGTAATACACGGGTCGCGCATTAGTTTATCCTGTCCAACGGCGGGTTTTAGAAACGACTGATCGTTTCTAAGAGTCTTCCAGGTTAATCCGTCGGAACTGCTCGCGAAATGCAGCCCATCTTCGCCATTACCCTTGAAATAGGAAAATAAATAAGCAGTTTTCTTTTCTGGCTCTGGATTGGGCGGAACTGGTTTCATGCCCGTAAACAGGCAGATAATAGCGAATATGAGTAGCGTTTTTGACATGATTGAGGAGAAATCAGCCAAGTTCTACCATTGCTTTGATAACGCCGGTAGTTGGATTGAGCCAGGTTTCGAAACTGTCTTTAGCCTGACCAAAATCAACCCGATGCGTAATGTAGGTTGTGGGATTAACCAGTCCTTTTTGCATACAGGTAATGACGTGTTCGAAGTCGGCACGGGTTGCATTCCGACTGCTCATGAGCGTTGCTTCACGCTTGTGAAACTCCGGATGGCTAAAGGAGATATCGCCCTTCTGGAGGCCGACCAGCACATAACGTGCTCCATGTGCCATGAACCGAAAGGAATTATTGATCGCATGTCGGCTCCCGGTCGCGTCAATGACTACAGTCGGCATATCACCATCAGTAATGAGCTGAAGTTGTTCCATAATTGTTTCCGAACTGGCATTGACGGTATAGTTAATGTGAAGCCTATCGCGGCAAAAAGCGAGTCTGGATTCGTTAATATCCATGGCAATAACCCGGCCACCAGCAATTTGGGCAAATTCCATAATGCCCAGTCCGATGGGGCCTGCGCCGATCACCAGCACGAATTCGCCGGGTTCAATACCCGCTCGCCAAACGCCGTGAGCACCAATGGCCAGCGGCTCCACCAAAGCCAGCTCATCGAACGTCAGGCCCTGACCACGCACCAGTGAATAGGAGGGAACTGACAGGTATTCGGCCATGCCACCGTCGATATGAACACCACTGACCTGCATCTGCGTGCAGCAATTCGGTTTGCCAGATCGACAGGCGATGCACCGGCCACAGTGAAAATAAGGAATGATTGTAACCCGCTCGCCCGGCCGGAAACCCGGAGCATCGTCGGCCTCAATAAGTTCGCCCGCCAGCTCATGTCCCAAAATTCGTGGATACGCAAAAAACGGCTGTGTACCCTCGTAAGCGTGTAGATCCGTTCCGCAAATCCCGATTCGCCGGATATCAATGATGGCTCTTCCGGGAGCCGGTTTGGGTTTTACACCCTGTTGGTAGTCCAGTTGTCCGGGAGTGGTACAAACTAACGTTTTCATAGCGTGAGTAAAAGAGGGTAGCACTGCCAACAGGCAATGCTACCGATTAGAAAACAAACCAACCTATTACTATTTTATTTCAGCGGATCGAATGCGCCACCCCAGGTGGTATTCTGAATTAATTTAGGGTTGTTATCGATGGCAGACTGGGGTATTGCAAAGAAGTAATATTCTGGTTTCCAGGCGATGGAATACTTCGTGTCGAGCTGTTTGAAGGCCAGCGTAAAGTAGTTGGTGTACGCTACATCCAGATTGACATTGTCGCGATTGGTCGCAAAATCAGCGGGAACACCCGTTGTTTTCAGATTGATCGTGACGCCGGTTCTACGGGTTCCGTTCAGCGTTTTTTCGATCAGCTTCCAGCGACGTAAATCCCAGAATCGTTTGCCTTCAAACGCAAATTCAATTTGCCGCTCGTACAGAATGGCATCGAAGAGTTCGGCACGGGACATGTTGGCTTTCAGACCGTATAGACCGTCGGTGCCTGCTTCAATCCCCGCCCGTTTGCGAACGGCTTTGAGTTGTGTATAGGCTTCGTCGGGTTTATTGATCCCGACAGCACTTTCGGCCAGATTGAGCAGCACTTCAGCAAATCGAATCTCGATCCAGTCGGTTCCCGTATACTGTGCATCACCCGTGCTGACCGAAGGGTTTATGGCTTTACGGGTATAAAATCCGGTGTTGGACGCTTTCGATTCGATGGTTTTGCCGCCTACATAATACGTCCAAACCTTATAAGCCGTGTTACCATTCAATGGCCAGTTTGCGCCGTTATAAGCGATCGTTTTATCAAATCGCGGATCACGGTTTTTATAGAACAATTGTTCGGAGTAGGTGTATTTCGTTGACTCACCCGGCTTTTTGCCATCCAGCATTGGAAACGCTTTGACCATTTCCCACGAAGGCTGATTGGAGCCGCCAGCCGTTCCGGCATACGATGGTCGTGTGCTGTTATCGTAGCCGTTGCTTTTGGCCGTTTGAGTGCCGGTTGCCGTATTATAGCCAGTCAGAAAAACAGCTTCCGGGTTGTTGACTTCCTGAAACCATAGCTGATCGAACGATGCATGTAAACCATAGCCATTGGCGGTTAGCAGATCGTAAGCCTGCTTGTTGGCATCATAGGCAGCCTGCCATCTGGCCTGATCGTCGGTTGGGTTAAATTGCGGGCTGGCGGCATACAACAATGCCCGGCCTTTCAATGCGGCAGCGGTGCCCTTTGTAACCCGACCCCAATCATTGGAAGCACTCCAGCGACCCGGTACTGAGGCTATGGTTGAATCCAGATCTTTAACAATCTGGGCAAACGTTTCGGCAGTGGTATTTCTGGGTAAAAAGTCAAGCTGCTTGGCTTCGACACCAACGGCCGCCAGTGGCGTTAAAACCAGTGGTACGCCACCGTATAAACGAACGAGATCGAAATACCGCCAGGCCCGGAAAAACTGCGCCTGCGCCCGGAGCTTATTCTTGGTGTACTGTGGTAGCGGCCCTGCTTTTACATCATTCAGAAACATGTTGATGACCCGAATCTTACCGTAGTTGTTATCGGCCTTGAGGGCTGTGCCAAAATCGGTCACATCATTGACCAGTACCGTACCCTGCAACAGTTTGCTTTCGCCATACGATTCGTCTGACAAGCCGCTTATACCAAGTGGCTCCGGCCCTAAACTTCCGATTGGAGCGGGCAAATTCTGATCGTAGATGAAATCGAGGTTCATCTGGGTCAGCATCGAATCTTTAAAGATCAGCGCACCCTGAGTTGAACCCAGATCCGTTTTATCGAGCACGTCCATACAGCTTGTCAGCAGGAGCGATGAACAGAAAGCGACGAGTAATTTATTGGAAAGTTTCATGATATCGGATGGGGTTTACAAACCAAGATTCAGTCCCAGTGAAAACGACCGCAGCATGGGATAGGAATCGAAATTGCCCGAGTAGGATTTCCAGCTGTATGGATTGTATAGATTAAGCGGGTTCGTCGCTACCAGATAAGCACGCACACTGCTAAGCTTTAGTTTGCTGGCCAGAGCAGCAGGCAGCCCGTAGGAAAGGTTCAGATTTCGAACCGACAGTTGGGTAGAGCTGACGTACCAGAATTGCGAATCGACTGTGTAGGTGTCTTTATAATACGGGCTCGGGTAGGCCGCATTCGGATTCTCGGGTGTCCAGTGATCGGCCCAGAATACCGGACGATTCGACGTTAGTGTTCCTTGTGCCCGAGCGGTTCCTTCTACCATTGACTGGCCACCAAACGAACCGCCGATCACGGCTGCCAGCGAGAAATTTTTATACGAAGCCGAGAAATTAAACCCAATGCCGTAGTGATTGTTGGCTTTTTTGGTCAGGTAGTCTAAATCGGCATCGGTAATTTTTCCATCCGGTGCGGTGAACTGCCCCGAGGCATCTTTCGGCCCTCTGACATCCTGATAATAAAGCATTCCTGGTTTGGGCACAGCACCGAAGAGTGTATAGCCCGGATTCTTTTCCAGATATTGGTCAACATCCTGTTGCGTTCTGAACATACCCAGGTAATGGTAGCCCAATAAACCCATATCATTCGATTTTCCGGTTGGATCTAAATACGTACCAATTTTGCCCCGATCGACATCGACCAGCACCTGCTTGTTGTCATTCCAGGTAAAGAAGGTATTGACTTTATAGGACCAGTCGCTCCCGATTTTATCATTCCAGCCCAACGAAATCTCCGTCCCGAATCCATTGACGGTCGCGTAGTTTTCGGAGGGTAGGGTAGCGCCAACCAGTAAAGGCACCGACGAGCTTAACGTGGTCAACATGTTGTAGCGGTGGTCGTAGAAGGCATCAAGCGTAACCGACAGCCGATTTTTCAGGAATTGAGCGTCGATACCGACGTTGTATTTCGTATTGTCGTCCCAGCGAGCCTGACGGTTAGCCATCGCGTTGTTGGGTGTCACGACTAGCGGCCGGTCTGCATTGCCACCAAATACGGCCCCTTTTCCCTGCTGAATCGAGTAGCTGGTCAGCCAGTTATAGGCTCTTGTCGCATCACCGCCCAGAAAGCCCAGCGATCCACGCAGTTTCAGGAAGTCAATCCAGCGGACATTATCCCGAAAGAACCGTTCCTCCGATATAACCCATCCAAGCGAGAAGGATGGAAACAATCCCCAGCGATATTCAGGGGCAAAGTTGGTCGAAGCGTCATACCGAATGGCCGTTTCGAACAGGTATTTGTTGGCGTAGTTGTAATTGACCCGACCGGCGTAAGACAGGAATCCTGTTTCCGACTCGGTTTCTGAAGTTGTCTGGGTACCGGTTGCGTAGCGCATGTTGTCGAGGCCGCCGATGATGACGCCCTCAGCCATAGCCTGTACATTGTCGGCGTGGGTTTCGGCCTGCTCGAAGAAAGCGATAGCCGTTACCTGATGTTTGCCGAACTGACGATCATAGTTCAGGTAGCCGTTAAATTGGTATGTATCAATATAGCCCGGATTGAGTCGGACGCGGTCGCCATTGTTGAGCGAAGTTGTTTTGATGACATCTCCCCCGTAAATGTGCTTATGGTCGCCCAGCATCGAGAAACTATACACGTTGTATTTAGTGCCATACTGCTTCCCAAAGCTATTGTCGAATGTGCGGCTGTAGAGCACGCGGGCTTTCAGGCCTTTTACGAATGGAATTTCGTAGTCCAGATTAGCCGTTACGTTCAGTCCCGTGCTTTTGGTCTGGGTGTAGTTGTTTGAATTCTGAACCTCGAAGAAATTAAAGGCATCAATGGTATTCGTGTTGCCGGAATTAGACAGCAGTACCGGTAAGCCATTCACATAAGGTGGTGCAAACTGAGGAGTGTAGAGAAGGCCCTTCATGTCGTTCTCCGCGTTTTCGCCCCCCTGCTTCAGATAGTACATGCGTTTGTTGCCAATGTAGCTGCTCAACGAAAGAGCCGCTTTGAGGCCTTTCGTGACCTGCATATCAGCACTTGCCCGGAATGTCCACTTGTTGGTATTGATGTTGTCGAAGTTAGCGTTCTGAGCGTTGTAGCTGGCCCCGGCAAAATAGGTCGCTTTATCGTTACCCCCACTCACGTTGAGGGCATGACGCACAACGGTCGACTGCTGCCAGGCCTTACGTAACCAATCTGTATTGTTGTCCTTGAAATAAGCTAGTTCGTCGGGTGTGTAGATGAGCGGATCGGTCGCTGGTTTTCCGGCTGCGTAGTTCAGATCATTCAGGTAGGTCGCCTGCTGAACGCCATTCATCATTTTAGGCAGCGTTGCATTGGAAATACCCGTTGAGCCGCTATAACTGAATTTAGGGGTTCCGGCTTTCCCGCGTTTGGTTGTAACGACAACAACACCCTGGTTAGAACGGGCTCCGTAAATAGCGGCAGCGGCATCTTTCAGCACTGAAATCGCATCCACTTCCGATACATCGAGTGCATTGAAATCATCAGACGACCTGACTACGTTATCGATGACGTAGAGTGGTTGAAGCGTTCCGCCATCTTTGGAGAGGATAATTGGGTTACGAACCGTGATCTGGGCATTATCGCCGGGGCGACTCGTACCCCCCGAAACACCAACGCCGGGCAACTGACCTGCCAGCACGGCTGAGAGGTTGTTGACTGGCAGATCCTGCACCGCTTTCATGTCGACCGATGCAACGGCTCCCGTTAAGCTTACTTTTTTCTGTACGCCATAGCCGACAACAACGACTTCACCCAGGGCAGCCGCATCTTCCTCTAATTGAACGGTAAACGTAGTCTGCCCACTTACCGGAACTTCCTGCGTTTTGAAACCAATATAGCTGAAAATTAAGGTTTCATTTCCTTTGGGCAGGTTCAGCCTGAACGTACCTTTTATGTCGGTAACGGTACCGGTTTTGGTGCCTTTGATCAAGACGTTAACGCCAGGTAACGGATCACCTTTCGCATCTTTAACGGTACCGGTAACATTTTCCAGGGGTGCTATCCATTCAGGCGAACCCATAAATAGACTCGCCCGGCCTTTTTCTGCGTAACAGATCTCTTCCGTAACCAGTCCCAGCATTAGCGCACAAGCCAGTTTTATGGTGCTGCTGAAGAGTTTTTGAGTTCGTAAAGCCAATGTCATGGTGATTGGTTTAATTAAAAAGTTTAGGGAAAAGCAGGATAGTTGAGTAGGAATACATTAAAAAATACCCGAAAAATATAGTAAAAACTACCCTTCTTTTTTCGGCTTTTCAGCCTCCTTTGCAATGCGTTCTTCCCACTCTTTACTTGCTTTTTTCATGTCTATTCCTGCCGCTGATAAAAAGTTATTGATCCGGCCTTTATATTTTCCGAAAACGGCGTGTTTTTTCTCAGATGATTCGGCATCCATTGCTAGTTCACGCGCTTCGGTTAAATAAGCAAGTATTTGTGTTTTTTGCGGATCGGTTAAATCCGGTAACATCGACTGATATCCTTTATACGTAAGCGGCAAAACACCGTAGGTCATTCCATCTTTTACTTTCTCGACCTGTGTCGAATTTAAATCGGTTGCCAGATTTGCTAAGTACGCTTCATGTAATTTTTTTAGCTTATCTGTTGACTCCGCTTCAATTTTATTTTTTTCAGCCTCTGCGGTTTCTTTCTCCGTTATACTTTTGAGGGCATTGAGTGCCTCTTTCCGGCTTTCGTGAATAGCGTTGAGGCTTCGATACTGCTGAGTAATTGTTTGTTGAACATGCGCCGAAGCCCGTTCGTCGATGATACCAAGAACGGCTACAATCTTGGCGGCCCGTTCGTTGATCACCCGCGTGTAGGCTGCTTCTTTACTTTCGGGGGTCTGTTCCTGCCCCAATGCTGAACCTATGGCAACGATACAGGTAATAACCACAGTCAGGAAGCGTTTCAACGTGATAGCCATTTGTGCAAATTTAGAGTCAGAAACCGTGTCAGTTTATTTGCCTTGCCGGGCATAAGATCTGCTATTAATCGATCAGGAGTGCCTTATTAAATGCCCCTTAAAAGCAGAAAAAACCTATATTAAACTATACTTTTCTATAATACAGTACAAAAATATGGTACATTACAGGGCTACAACTGCATTTTTTTGTCAATTTATTGTAGGAAATTATCATAGAACAAATATGAATAATTCAGGTTCTTTCGTTTATATACTAATAGAAGGGTAACTTTCGGTTCAGACTCGCTCTGATGAGGATAGAAGGTTGAAACCAGATAGATAGTGAGCGACTTTGCCGGTGGTGATATTTACTCATTTCTGATCAATAGCTGTTCAGTAGACAAGCCGGACGAACTGCTTCTATAACCATAAGTAGCTTGTCCCGAAGGAGAGTCAGTTGTAGCTTTGAACCGTTTTTAGCGTTTATTTTGAATGACTTATCAGTGGAGAATCGACAGGAATAGCTGTCAACTGCACTGAATCTTATTTGTTAATAGTATGAAGCCATTATTTCGCAAAGTGACCGTAAAACTGGAGAGCTCGTTTACGGTTCGACATGATACCTTACCGCATTTTAAGAATATATGGCATTACCATCCTGAGCTTGAACTGCATTACATTGTCAAGGGGGAAGGCGTCCGATTTATTGGCGATAAAATCAGCAATTTCTCGCACGGTGAAGTTGTATTGGTCGGTGAAAATTTGCCGCATACCTGGCGCAGTAATGAACAATATTTTCACAACGATCCGGACTTAGCTATTGAGGTTATTGTTATTCAGTTTTTGCCGGATTGTTTAGGCGAACATTTGCTGAAATTACCGGAGGCTTATTTAATTCCAAAGCTCTACGAAAAAGCCAAGAGTGGCATGGTTATTACCGGCAAAACAAATCAAAAACTTGTTGAGCTAATGCGCCAGGCCGTGCATGCCACTAATCTTGATAAAATTATTATTCTGCTCTCTATTCTTAAGACGCTGGCTGAAACCGATGAATACGAGATGATTGTTAGCGGCCGGGCCGAATTTTATCAGTCCAATGAAACCGATACACTCCGGTTGAATAAGGTTTGTAACTATACGCTAACAAATTATAAAAAAGATATCACCCTGGAAGAAATCTCGGCAATCAGCAATTTAAGTGTTACGTCATTTTGCCGCTATTTTAAATTGATGACCAATAAGACGTATTACGACTTTTTGATTGAAATACGAATTAGTCATGCCTGCCGGGCATTAATCGAGGATAAAACGCCAACCGAGGTGATCTGCTTCGATTGCGGCTTCAATAACGTGTCGAATTTTTACCGCCACTTCAAAAAAGTGACAGGACTGACTCCGCTGGAATACAAGCGTAAATATTTGAATAAAGGACGGGTTTTGGTCGCCTGAGTCGATGGGTTGTCATTCAGTAGACATGACAACCCATCGATTTTATTTCAACAATGCCTTCAAAACACGCTTTTTTACCTTGAAAATGGTGCCGTGTTTATGACCCTCCGGAATTGACGTTTGGGCGGACACATCCGTGAAGGTTTTGAAATCAGCGGTTTTTACCGCACCATACTTTTTGTCCTGATACGAGTCAAAATAAATTAGCCAGTTGTCGCCGACTTTAGCCACGGATGGGCCTTCAGTAAATTTCTTCGTGAAGGGTTCCGATACATTGGTAAAGGGCCCGGTTGCGCTGTTGCCAAAGGCTACTTTCAGGTTCCGCTCCGGACGGGTATTGTCTTTCAGAACCAATACATAATCAGCCGCTTTACGTTTTACAATTACCGCATCGATCACACTGAACTTAGGGTCGAGAAAGAGCTTTGTCGGAGCGAAAGTTTTGAAGTCTTTCGTGGTCGTGTAATACATACGATGGTTGTTCTTCTCCTCCTCAATACCCCGCTCAAACCGATCTGGAATCGTTGACGCCCAGATGATAACAAACTGGTCGGTTTCATCATCATAGAGCAGTTCGGGCGCCCACACATTTACCGTTGTCGGCTCATGGTCCATAACCGGGATGAACTGCTCTGCCGACCAGTGAATCAGATCTTTTGAACTGGCATAACCGAACCCTTTGTCGTCCTTCCAGCTGCTCGTCCAGACCAGATGAAATGTCCCGTCTTTCCCTTGGGCAATCGACGGGTCGCGCATGACTTTCTGATTGCCAATTTCGGGCTTCAGATACGTGTGATTCAGGTCTGTCCATTTATAACCATCATGGCTGTAGAGCAATCGAAGTCCTTCATTCGCTGGCTCATGAAAAGAGCTAAACAGATAGACGCTCTTTGAGCAGGAGCAGAAGAACAGGGTAATGAAGAGTAAACAGATGATCCGGTTCATTTTTTCTGAATGATTAAGACCCAATCATTGCCTGCTTTGGGTTCGGCGGGTGGGTTAAATTCCTGAACACCTTTGTTCGGTCTATCGCCGATTGGGGCTGTTTTTCCATCGCGTGGATTGAACCACGAGGCAACTACGGTATTGCCCGGAAGTTTACCCATGTTTAGCCTGATGTTTCGACCCGTGTAGGTATAGACTAATGCGTAATCCGGACCCCGACTGGCAACCAGATAGTCATATCGATTCCCCTGGTTGGCGATCAGTGACTGGTCGGGCACACGGTCGAAAAAAGAGTACGCGAGCAGCAGATTTTTCAGGTAAATCATCTGTCCGGCTCCGGGTGCGTCAAGGGCTTTGTCCCAGGTTTCGAGGGGACCAAACGAGGTGTCCTGATCGCCCAACTTATACATCTGCATCACCGAATTATGCCCATAAGTGTACCCGAATGCCCCGGCCAGCACAGACCAGTAGCCATATCGGCGCACCTCATCGGCCGTCCAGCGGGGCAGGTTAACATCGTGCAGTCCGTGCGGAATACCTTCGTACGAGGGTTCACCATCGATAGTCGGTTTGAGCGGTTTTAACGCTAAATCAGTCTGAATGTATCGCCAGTTGTCTTCGCCGTAATGCAGTGTTTCGTTTGCTGCCGTATCCTGAGCATACGTCTTATGGCCGGACTGGATCATGTTGAAATCCAGCCAGTCTTCGTTGTGAAACCACTCCGACGAGGACGACCGACCCCGTGGATGAAACGTGATGAGATGCGTTGAATCGGTTTGATTGATGGCTCGGCCGATGGTTTTCCAGACATCCAGTGAATCGCTTCCTTTAATATCACCGCCATTCAGCCAGATGATATTTGGCCGGTTTTTGTAGCGATTGGCTAAAAATTCAGCATACGTTTGGGCCTGCTGCTGACTCACCCCGCCTTTTTTTACATTGTTACCCCAAACGGGAACAAGCGCCATGTAGATGCCTTTTTCGGCTGCTTTATCAATAACAAAATCGACATGGTCCCAGTAGTCATAGGCGAGGCTGTCGCTGAACGAACCACCTTCAGTAACCAATGGCGAGGCAACATTCCGATCGATCAATGCCGAGTCACCATAGGCATTGGTGGCCGCAAGGGTATGCAATACCATCACCTGAATGACATTAAAGCCCTTTTGTTTTCTGTTTTCCAGATACGTCTCGACTTCTTCACGCTTTAACCGGCTGAACAATAACCAGCCTGTATCGCCCAGCCAGAAGAAGGGTTTGTTGTCACCGGTGGATAGGAATCGGCCGTTCGATGTAACAAGAAGCCGACTTGCTTCCAACTCTTTTTCGGTTGGGCTACAGGCAACCAGTGTGGCTGCTACGAGAATAAAAAAGATGGTTCGTTTGATTATTAAATTTAGCATTTACAAAGAATGGACTTTTTGAGGGCGGTAATGTGTATGATTTTTTCGGCGGTTTGTATGATTTTATCAACCCTGTATGGCCAAAAAAAAGACCTTCCCGAAAGCACTAAAGCTTTCGGGAAGGTGAAGGGATAAACAGGTGATTAACGGGAGCTAACGCCAGTTCTCTACCGTAAACAAAAATTCCAGTTGCGTCCTGTCAATACCCTGCATTCTGGGTAATGGCGTCATTTTGTGAGCGAACAATCTGCGGGATAGGCCACAGCAGTTTGTTCTGATTGATGGCTTTCCCTTTGGCCGTTAGTACCGGAATCGCCCGGTTTGTTCGCTTCAGATCGAACCAGCGGTTGAATTCAATGGCTAATTCTGTACGACGTTCGTGTTCGAGGGCTAAATCAAGCGACGCGTATTTTGCCGATGGATACGTTGCATCGCCATACTTGGGCAGCTTGGCCCGTGTCCGTACCAGATTGAGGTAGGTTGCATCGCCGGTTGCTTCGGTCAACAGCAGCAGCACATCAGCATAACGTAAAACCATAAAGTTGTTGTTAGCCAGTGGGTTGCCGCCAACCTGAGTTGCTTTCGTGTCGGTCCATTTGATCGGGTATTTCTGATTGATGAACGTCCCGGAGTTGTTGTAGCCAAGCGCAATTGAAACGTCCCGGCGGGTATCGCCCGTTTCGTATTCATTGTACAAATCGTCCGTAACCTGGTTCATACCTCCTCCGTAAAAGCCCAGAAAATTGTTGTTTGGGTAAAACGTCTGGTAATACCGGCTAAAGGGTGCAGAGGCATTGCCGCCCAGAAACTGAATCTCGAAAATAGATTCTTTCGTGTTTTTTACGTTCGGACCCCACAAATCGACATAATTGGGCAGCAACGAATACTGATTACTGTTATAAACTTCTTTCAGTACGGTTGCGGCTGAGGCTTTATCGCCTAGTGTCAAATACACTTTTCCAAGCAAGGTCTGCGCAGTTCCTTTTGAAACCCGGCCAGGAATGGTGATGGCTGAAGCTAATGGCAGTTTATCGGCCGCATAAATGAGGTCTTTTTTAATCTGATCATAAACGGCAGCTTGCGGAGAACGCAGCACTTTATAACTGTCTTCGCCGGTGAGGGGTGTCGTCACGATGGGCACATCGCCCCAAAGCTGGACCATGTTAAAATAGTACAATCCCCGTAAGAACATCATCTGGGCTTTGACACCTTCTTTGTAGGGCGTGCCTAGATTAGCCGCTTCAATTTTGTCCAGAACAATGTTGGCGTTAAAAATGGCTTTGTAATATTCCTGCCAAAACTGATAAACCATGGTGTTAGAGGTGGCCAGGCTGTAATCTTTAAACTGCCACTTATCGGCCTGAATGCCCGAGATATTAAACACGATGGCATTATCGCTCATTTGCTCGTTCGCATACGAGACCGATCCTTCAGGATGGTAAACCGTGTAGAGCGAGGCATAAGCCGCATTGACGGCCAGTTCGAAATCATCCTGGGTTTTGAAATTATCGGCCGTAGGGTTGGAGATCGGCGTTAAATTCAGAAACGATTCTTTGCAGCCTGATGCCAGCAGCCAGATGCAGAAGAGGGTTAGAGTATGTTTTATAGCTTTCATGAGTTCGCTTTTAACTAACTAAAAATCAACCTTAAGCCCGACTGTAACAACGCGTGGTAATGGATACGATCCGTAATCGACCCCGATAAAAGCACCATTTGGCGCGTTTCCTGAGGCATTCAGCCCATTGCCGCCACTGGCGTAGTTGCTGGCTCCGTAGGTCGTGTTTTCGGGGTCGTAATTGGTGTATTTACTCCACAGGTAAACGTTTTCCGCATTCACGTACAACCGGGTGACCTTGAACGGCGTTTTGCTGGTAAGCGACGCGGGCAAGGTGTAGGATATGCGGATATTTTTCAGGCGTGTGAACGACGCATCTTCAACCCAAAGGCTATGGAACTGATCCTGCAAACCCGTCAGGCCGAGCGTTGCCCGGAAGTGCTTGCCATCGCCTGGATCGGATTCTGACCGCCAGCGGTTGTCGACATTGGCGAACATGTTGCGACCATTGTTCCAGAACCCTAAATAGCGGAAGTTCTGATTCACAATTTCACCCCCATACGAACCCTGGAGCATGAACGAAAAATCGAAGCCTTTGTAAGAGAACGTGTTAGTAAGACCGGCAATGAAGTCGGGCTGGTAGTTCCCTAAGGTCGTGCGGTCGTCCGGGGTAATTTTTCCGTCACCGTTCACATCCCGAATAATCGGATCGCCTGGTTTCGTGGAGCTGTAGTGCGGAGCCGCATCGACAGCCGCCTGGTTTTTAAAGACACCATCGACAACATAGCCGTAGAAATTCGAGATTGGCTGGCCTACTTCGGTTTTAACCGCTACAACAAAATCGGTGTAGATGATCGGTGCGTTTCCTGGCCCCAGCTGTAACACCTTGTTGCGGTTAATGCTGAAATTGAAATCAGTCGTCCAGAGTAATTTGCCGGTTGTATTTTTGGTATTCAGATTGAGTTCAATCCCCCGGTTCTGCATCCGGCCAATGTTGGTCAGCTGCGTCGAAAAGCCCGAAATGTCGGGTATCGGTACGTTCAGCAGCATGTCGCGGGTAACCGAATTGTAAAACTCGGCCGAAACCCCAATGCGATCGTTCAGCATTCGCAGATCGATACCAATGTTCAACTGGTTGGTCCGTTCCCATTTCAGGTTCGTATTGGCGATGTTGCCAATGGTAAGGCCCGAGGCTAACGCTGAGCCGGAAACGTAATTGGACGAACCGAGCAGGCTGATAGCGCCGTAGTTGGGAATCTGGTTGTTACCCGCTACACCATAGCTGGCGCGTAGTTTCAGGCTGGAAACGAATTTGATATTTTTCATAAACGTCTCATCCGAAATCAGCCAGCCCGCCGATACGGATGGGAAGTAACCCCAGCGCGTGTCGGCCCCAAATCTAGAGCTACCATCCCGCCGAATGGCTGCCGTAAAGAAATATTTGTTTTGGTAGTTGTATTGAGCCCGCGCCAGATACGAAATCATCGACCATTCGGTCGCGGTACTGGAGCCGCTGGTTACGACCCCGGCATTCAGCGTTTCGACCAGATCGTTGGGAAAGCTACCCGAGGTAACCGTTGCAAACTCATCCCGCTGTTTCTGGACCGAATAACCGGCCAGCAGATTCAGGCTATGATCGCCAAACAACTTGTCATACGTCAGGGTGTTTTCCGACAGCCAGTTCAGCGAGTATGTGCTCTGGGTGTTCCCTTCAGCCGGGAGCAGGCCCGAATAGCCATAGCCCTGATTTTTAATGCGATATGAATTCAACCGGGTATTGAACAGGTTCCCGCTGATGCTCGTCCGAAACTTAAGGTCGTCGGTAATGTAATAATCGGCAAATGCCGTTCCGAGGGTGTTAAACGATTTGTTCTGCTTGTGATAAAACCGAGTCAGCGAATACGGATGCCACAGATTCAGGTCGTTATAAGCGACATATTTATTCCAGACCGAGTTTGGGTCGCGATAACCCAGATTTCCGTTTTCATTATAAATCGGAAAAATCGGGTCACTTTGCTGAGCCAAACTGATCACATCACTTTTGCCTTGTGTGCCCTCCGTACGGTCAAAAATAGTGGTAGCTCCCAGATTCAAACCAAGCGAAAACTTGTCGGAAACCTTGTGTTTGATGTTGGTGCGAATGGCCAGACGTTTGTAATAGTTCTGATCCAGAACCGCCTGCTGATCGAGATAAGCCCCCGAGAATAAAAATTGCGTTTTTTCGGTACCGCCCGAAACCGACAACTGTGCGTTGTGCGACGGAGCCACCCGAAACATGACATCCTGCCAGTCGGTGCCGTTACCAAACTGCTGGGGATTGGTGATAAAATCGTCGGGGATACGATACGTTGATGGGCGAGCGCTATTGGGGTCGGTCGCTTTATTGACGCCCGGATTCAAATCGACCCACGCATTATTGTGCGCGTCGATGTAATAACCAATCCACTGTTGAGCATTCATCAGCGGAACCTTCCGCGCTACGGTTTGAGTGCCATATTCATAACCCGCACTAATGGTTGTTTTGCCTGGCTTCCCTAATTTAGTGGTGATAAGTATAACACCGCTGGCTCCTCTAGATCCATAAATAGCAGCCGACGACGCATCTTTCAATACATCGACCGATTCGATATCCTGCGGGTTAATCAGGTTAAGGTTAAAGTTTTCGAGTGGAACGCCGTCTACCACGAATAAGGGGTTCGTACCCGCCGTAATGGAACTAACGCCCCGTATGCGGATAATCGGAGAAACACCCGGCGCCCCCTGCGACTGGGTGATGTTTACACCCGCAATTTTACCCGCCAGAGACTGGGTGACGTTGCTGAACGAACGGTCTTTCAGTTCGTTGAAGCCAACCGATGCAACAGCTCCGGTTATAGCCCGTTTGCTCTGGGTTCCGTAACCGACTACAACAACCTCATTGAGCGTTTTATTCGATGGTAGCATGCTCACATCGATGACCGAACGATTGCTGACAGCGATTTCCTGGGAATCGAAACTAATAGAGCTAAACACCAGAATGGCATCCGCATCGGTAGCAATCGAGTAAAGACCATCCTGGTTGGAGATCGTTCCGGTCTTGGCCGATTTTACCAGTACTGAAACGCCGGGTAATGGTTTTCCACTCTCATCCGTAATTTTACCTGTTACAGTAACCGGCTTTACCTGTCCAATAGCTGGAAGGAAAATAAAACAAAGTAAAGTAAATAAGAGGCTGGCCAATAGCGACCGCGGCAGCGATAGGGTAGGGTTCATTTCAATAGCGTTATCGGTAAATTAGCTAATCAAATCATGAAAAACTACTAAAAATAATGTGTGAAGTTAAGCTGATGCCGGTACGTCACTCTCCTGTACTGTCCTGTTCTATTACCTAATTCGAAAGAAAACGAAAGTCTATTTTTCCTCTTTTTATCGGTAAATAGGGCCTTGTTAAACTATAATCGAAAGCTTTGAGATTAATGTCGTACGAAGAAAAATTATAAATTATTAAGTAATTTAACTTAAATAATAGCCAACGTGCCGCTGAAAAGTCGTAACCGAAACGCAAATAGCCCATTCGAATCAGTTAGTAATTGTTTGTAGCAGCCAATGGGGTTTATTTCCTTTTGTTTCCTTTACTTTTGTTTTTAGCTGTTTAAAGTGATTTTGTCATAAAGTCCCATATTATATACTGAATACACTGATTGGGGATCTGCCTGGGAGCGCTTTGTTATTCAATAGCACCACGACCCATTGTATCAGGTAAAGACAACACCCGAGAAAAAACAAAACGTATAGAGAATAGATAGCGGGATGCATCTTTTCTAATTTTTGATTGTCATTCATGCGATCAACACCTCTTCCCGAAAGGATCTATGAACAATGGTAACGCGCGAGCGATTTGGCTGGACTATTTACGTTCGTTTGTTACTCTGTTAGTCGTCGCTCATCATGCGGCTCTGGCTTATCCAACGTTCGCCCATTTTGACCCTGCTCATTATATCTACTCGACCGCGCCGATTGTGGATGATAATCGGTGGAAAGGCATGGATTATTTCATTGGCTTTAATGACCTGTTTTTCATGCCGTTGATGTTCCTGATTAGCGGTTTATTCGTCTACCGGGGTCTTGCCAAAAAAGGAGTAAAAGCGTATTTAAGGGATCGATTCATCCGGTTGGGTGTTCCCTTTCTAATTGCCGAAGTGTTGCTAATTCCATTGGCCTATGTCCCTTCTTTCTATGAAGCGACGCATTCCACTGATGTTGCAACGTTTGTACGTGATTACATTATGACCCAGCAATGGCCAGTGGGACCACCCTGGTTTATCTGGTTATTGTTAGCGTTTGATGGGATCGGAGGGCTTATTTTTAAATACTTGCCCTCTTTTTTTCTGACCGTTGGCAACGGGTTCGCCGACCTGAGCAAACGCCCAGTTCGCCTGTTCGCGGTAATTTATGCCCTGGTTGCCCTTAGCCTGATTCCCTTGAGCCTGTGGGTAGGTCAATATACGTGGGTGGGGCACTGGGGGCCGTTTGATTTTCAGCTTAACCGGCTTTTTTTTTATTGGTTGTTCTTTCTGGCGGGCAGTTGTTTAGGGGCTACAGATTGGCAGAACTATCTTTTTAAACAAAATAAGCTCTTCGGTAAGGGCTGGCCGTTTTGGTTTGGGCTGAGCCTGGTCTGTTATGTACTATTTGTCATGATCTCGCGGCTGGGAGAGGTTTGGGTTCGACAGGGAAAGTTATCCGCTACGGAAGGCTATTTTATGTATGACCTTTTCTTTGTTGCCAGTTGTCTGACCAGTATGAGTGCCTGTTTGAGCTACTTCAAACAAACGATTACCCGGCCAATTAAAGGCTGGTCCAGTTTATCCGCGAATGCATACGGCATCTATGTTGTGCATTATGGATTTGTTACCTGGCTACAGTTTGCTTTGTTAAACATTGACTTGCCCGTAGTCGTAAAATTCCTTATTGTCTTTTCAGGAGCCTTGATTCTGAGTTGGTTATGTAGTCGTTTAGCCCGACGAAGCTCATTTGTCGCCCAGATACTCTAATCGTTGTGAGTAGCCCCAGGTTATTATTACTGGAATATTGCTGGCTGAAATAGCCGCTGTCCTGTTAAGAAAATCCCACATAATCTCAACTATCGCCGACTCTTACCAATGATAAGGCTGGATTACTTTTGATACCAGAATCCGGTGCGAAACTATAATCCCTGCTTTACAGATGGACGACTATCAGAATCTGCTCAACCAAGCCTATGAGGCTTTCAATGCCCGGGATATCGACGCTGTGTTAGCCTTAATGCACCCAACTGTTGATTGGCCAAATGGCTGGGAGGGAGGGTATGTTCATGGGCACGACGAGGTACGAGCGTATTGGGTACGGCAATGGCAGCAGCTTAATCCCAAAGTAACGCCCACTGCATTTCAGCTCAAGCCAGGTGGCGAAATCGAGGTGGAAGTTCATCAGGTTGTCCGCGATTTAGATGGCCAGGCGGTGGCAGATGATCAGGTAAGGCATATATATACGTTCGCAGAGGGAAAAATAATGAAAATGGTGATTGACTGAATCATCAGGATCGCTTATCGCTTTGACTCGGCATCTGGTCTTGATGACTTACTAAACACGGAGTTGGTGCGTCGCTGCAAAAACTAGTTCGACTTCCGTTTTCTATTGATTAGTTGTGTTTACGAAGTATAGCAAAGGGAAAAAACTTTTCCTTACTTTTGGATACTTTAGAAACGAAACCAGAATTATGCTGCCGAATCAACGTCGGGATAAAATACTCGAATTATTGAAAGAAGATGGCTCCGCTAAGGTCATCGATCTGGCCAAAATCTTTAAGGTAACGGAAGTTACGATTCGTCAGGATCTGGAGAAGCTGGAAAAGGACGGATTGGTAACCAAGGAACATGGCGGAGCTTATCTGAAAAACGTTGAAGATCAGGTGCGTACGTTTTCACTGGGTAATCAGGAAAACATCGATAGGAAAGAACGAATCGCTACTAAATGCCTGGAATTTATTGAAAGTGGTGATAGCATTATTCTGGATTCGGGATCGACAACAACCGAAATCGCCAAAAAACTGCGGGGCTACAAGAACCTGACGGTCATTACCAATGCCCTGAATATTGCGCTGATTCTGGGTGCAGAGCCGGGAATCGAAGTGATTATGACGGGCGGTGAGTTTAAGCCACCTACGCTATCGCTGACCGGCCAGAAAGCGGCCGATTTCTTCAAGGGCATCAATGTCCAGAAGTTGTTTCTGGCGACCGCTGGCATATCACTCAAATCTGGCCTTACCTACCCGAGTATCAGTGACTTAGTTGTCAAAAAGGCAATGATCGATGCAGCCGACACAACCTATCTGGTCGCTGATTCAACCAAAATTGGCAAAAGCGCCTTTGCCAGTTTAGGGGCTTTATCGCTCATCGATTACATCATCACCGATGCAGGTATTGAAGAGAAGCATAAGCAGGTATTTCACGATAACGAAATCGAACTGATTATCGCAACGTAACGCATACCGTGTGCTGTGGCCGAACAAACCACAATTAATCACCGCTATCGGTTTGCGGCTGCCTACAAAAGAAAATACTTCAGGATAAAGGGAGTATTCGACAGAACGCCGAGTCTGAAACAGGCCGAAGATTTCATACCAACGAAACGGATACCCGTAAAGCTGGTCAGGCATTTATCTATCAGTTTGGTAAAGAAACGTTTGCCCGGAAACGAAGCCAGGCTGAAAATACCGCAGATGCCTGGTTGTTTGAGCTCGTTACTCAAACAACCAGTCTATATTTTTCTTGTTTCCTGCGAGTCCGGCATCGAAAATCGGGATCTCCTGATTGCCATCCATAAAGCCAAGCAGCAGGCAGGCTCCTTTTCCTAAGTTGAGCGTGTGTTGCCCAGCCTTGAACGAATACGCATGTACGTTGACGGGCGGTAATCCTCCAACCAGAATGGCATTCGAGATTTTGATTTCCGACTGGCCGTAATCGTTGGCACTGGCATCGGTTTCCAATTCGGGAGCAGGCAGGTATTTCGGATTCTTTTCGTTAAAAAAGCCGATCAGAAGTTTTACGGGCTGGGTTGCCGTAAAGGTCAGGCTGGTTCGTTCGGATTGCTGCTTAGCTTTAGAAAACTTTAGGCCCTTCAACTGCTTGAGTTCAGGGGCCAGCTCGGTAATGGAAGCGGTTGTGTCGGCAAAAACAAGTTGCCCTTTTTCCAGGGAATAGGCATCAACCTGCGGGCTTTGGATCGTGACCGTTGCTGGTTTTAGTGGAACGGGCTGTTTGGCGACGGCATTGCTGGTCGATTTCAGCGAGTCGATAGCGTGTTTGAACCGATTCAGTTCTTTTTGATAAACGGGCAACATTTCCTGCCAGGTTATATAGGTGCCATCGACGCCCCTCATGGGAATTTTACGTTGTTTCGTCTGCATACTGTTGGCATACAGATACGTATCTTTTGTCAGGTTCACCAGGTCAGCGTAGTGTTTGACACTGCTTTCCAGCAAGGGCACCGCTTTGTCGAGATCCCGAACGTCGCTGGAATACTTGTAGCGTAGAACAGCCAGGGCGGCACGGGCTTTCTGAGCATAGAAATTTGCCAAAGCGTTCTGGCAATACACGTCATTTTTCAAACGAGTGAATTCTTCCTTTTCTTTCGTGACCGAACCGGCGGCTTTCTCGATGGCTAGTACTGCTTTTTTACCGTGCTCAATCACTTCGTCGGCAACCCGAACGGGTGTTTCACCAATGTGTTTTTCGTGATTCCAGTCTTTCTCAGCGTAGTCGATAATCATCTCGCCTTCAGGAGCTTCTGACTCATACAGGAGCGTGAGCAGGCCATACCGAAACGGATTGATAAGTTGAGTCATCAGCATGCCCAGCGTCAGGGTCTGGCGGTTGCCGTCGGTAATGCCGTACCGGCGTAATAGTTTCGGTTCAATTTCACCGGCCTGCTCATAGGCTTCCAGTATATCGTTGCTTTTGTCGGTCGATAGTCCGTATTTATTGGCCAGTTGAGTTCCCCAATAGTTGATTTCGTCGGGGCGGTTGCGTTGCGAGTTCCAGGCGTAACGACCCCAGTTTTTGTACCATATCCAGTCGCGATCGAGCTGGAGAAGGCGAGGGGAGGTTTTATCCGCCGTATAGGGCCAGTCCCAGTAAGACGCCTGCGGATACAGATGCAGGCCATTCGCGCCGTACACGCTATGCATCGCCTGCACTGATTTCTGGATAAAATCGGCAGAGCCATAGCGGAACGGTTCCAGATTGGCCAGAATGTGTACATTTTCAATTTGAACCGTACCAATGTTGCTTAGTGTACGGTGTAAATCGGCCCATTTCCCGCGCGGAGTGTAGGTAGTCAAAGCTTCGCCATTGAACTTGGCTTCCGTATACAGATTTTTATACAGAGGCAGCGCTGCTTTCATGACACGAGGGGCATCCGTATCATGAGCCCGTAGTACGAGAGGTGGTTCGGTGGTTTGTCCGAGTGCTTTCAACCCATCTTTAACACCCGGAATGATCGTTTTTGTGAACCAGTCCACATCATCCTGACCAACTCCCTCCATGGCTTCACCCAGCGCAATGAGCAGTCCAACGTTCGGATATTTCTGGACAAAAGCCGCAATTGATTTCCGGGTATAATCGGCAATGAGTGGTATTATTGGGCGATTACGGTCCTGAGTTTTGATATGATGGTGTTCGGCAAATGGTTTGGAGACGATAATATTGTAGAACATCTGAATGACCCAGATACCTCGTTTGTCGGCTTCTTCGGTCAGGAAACGAAACATCTCCTCATTCTTTTTAAACGTCGCGTCGTCAACTTCCACAGCGTATGGATACTCTTTCAGCCGAACCAGCGAGGCAAACGGATGCCCGTTCCACAAATACAATGAATTGTACCGGTTTTCGACCATCATATCCAGATACCGAATCCAGAGCGCTTTGTCATACAACCAGGGAAATGTTTCGGGCGTATACGGGTACTCATACACATCGCGGCCGGGTAGATAGGTAGGCTTCTGTACGCCTATGCACGTACCGCGAAGTACCATTTCTGGTTTATCGGTCAGATTGATCGTTTCGGGAAGCTTACGGGTTTTCGTTACCTGATCGGCCAGTTCCAGACAGCCATACAACACTCCGGATAGATCGGCTCCAACGATCAGGAGCGGTTTCTGGAGGTCTTTTCGAATCGAAAAACCTTCTTTTCCTGGCACACTGGGAAGATTGTATAACGAAGCCGTTCGTTTAACCACATCGTCAGACGATAAGCCGATAATTAGCTGTGAATTGCTTTGCGTTACCTGGTTGCCCGGTTTTATCAGTACCTGATACCCGGCTTTGGTAAGCGCCTGGTGTAGTTTTTGCGCGCCGAATGTTACCCGAGCGTGGGCCGAAACGGGAATAACCAGTGTGAGGTTCTGCCCTTTCCCTGTTGATTGCTGCGCGCTCGAAGGTAGAAAGGTCAACAAAAGAAGGAATGATAGGAGGGAAAAGATCCCAGGGTATCGATTCATATAAGGTTCAGGGCTTTCCGGCTACAAAACTTCCCGAAAACTCGTTGCCCTCGGGAAGTCGATATAAATGAAACTAACAGGATTTGGCAAACCTACGAGATTATGTGAACATCAATCTCCACCATTTTCTCTGAAAATTGTACAATATTAGCTATCAAGCTTCCTGTGCCTATAAACCTATAAGGTTTCAAAAACCTTATAGGTTTAAGTTCTAATAACCGGCGTTCTGTTTGAAGTCGTTTTTATTGGTCACCGCATCTATTTCGCTTTGGGGAATGGGCCGGAGTACATGGAATGGCTGGATATTTGGAGCCGCATCTGGATTGTATTTTTTGGCCCGCTCAACCAGTTTGTTCGTCCGTTTTAAATCAAACCAGCGAACCTGTTCACCGGCTAATTCGCGGGCACGTTCGTCCAGAATGAAGTCGAGCGTTACGTCGGCGGCTGCTACACGCATGTTCGCCTGGCGACCCGGTACGGCTGCCCGCGTCCGGATTTCGTTCACGTAATAAGCCGCCGAATCTTTCTTGCCGAGGTTAAACAGGGCTTCAGCCGCGATCAGATACATCTCACCGAGACGCAGAATGTAGGCATCTCGCGCACTTTGGGTCTCGGTATCCGTCGCCCGAGTCGGATCATCGAATTTCTGAAGTGATACGTAGTGAAAACGATCGTTAGGCGTACCGTCGGCTTTGTACATATCATTTACATCATAAATCTTGTACTTTTTCGACTGTCGGAAAGCGGCTGTTACGGGGTATTTTGTCGTAAAGACGGCCGTATCGCCCACATTCATGCCCGCCGGGCGTTTGGTTGCGTCGGTTTCGTTGGCTTTCCAGGCCGACTTGAACGATGCGTTATACCGAGAGTCGTTTTGCTCGTTGAACAGATTGAGCAGGAACAACGTCGGCATGTAGCGAACGTTTGGAAAACCATTGGCTACGTCGCGTTTCATACCCGGTTGGGTGTTGTACTCCATCAGGAACAGCGTGTGATTCAGGTTACTGCCCGCATTGAAGGCCAGATTGGTCGAGTAATTTACGGACCATAGCACCTCCGTATTTTGCTGGCCTGTTATCGACCATAAACTAGCGTATGTAGGCAACAGCTTGTACGAGTAGCCCGTAATCACCTTTTTGGCGTAATTGCTCGCTTCCTGATTTTTGCCCCGCGTCAGATACACCTTCGCCAGAAAGGCTTCGGAAGCTGGTCGGGTAATCCGTCCATAGTCTGTGGTTGTTAGCGGAATGGCCGTAACGGCAAACTGAAGATCCTGGAAAATCTGCTCATAAACCGCATCGACAGGTGTGCGGGTAGCGGTAGTCAGAATAGTTTCTGTAGGCTCTAACTGAAGCGGAACCGGGCCAAAACTTTCGACCAGATGCCAGTAATACCAGGCCCGGAGAAACCGCGATTCGCCTTCCAGTTCTTTCTGACGAGCGGCAGGAACGCCAGCGCTGGGAAGGTATTTTAGTACGTTATTCGCCAGATTAATTGCTGCGTAGCATTGTTGCCACATCCGGGTTTTCACCCAGACATTGTCTGTCGTCAGGCCCTGATATGTCATCAGCGGAGGCTGTGGGAAAAGGCCATTCGTACCGGTATTGCCGTTATTGGCGGCATTCGTCCAGATATCAGTACCCATTTCCATGAGCGCCTGCCCTTCTTCTTTTCCGTAGAAATAGCGATTGTAGGAATAAACCCCATTGACACCCGCTTCAATGCCTTCAGGCGTCGTGAACAGGGTTTGAGCCGTCGATCCGGCTGGGTTGTATTCCTGCAAATCCTGTTTGCACGAGAGCCCCGTAGCGATCAGCGCAAGAAGTGAAATGTATTTTATGTATGTTTTCATTTTTTTGAAAGAGTGAATGAGCGACAGAGTGAATGAGTGACAGAGCGAATACCTGTAAAAACGCTCATTCACTCTGTCGCTCTTTAAAAGCCAATGTTCAGACCGAATACGTACAATCGGGAGAGCGGCTGGTCGATGACACCTTCGTTTTCCGGATCAAAATCTTTCAGATTGCTGAACGTATACAGATTTTTACCCGACACGTATAGGCGCACGTTATCAATTTTAAGTTTACCAGTGACGGTCTTGGGAATCGTATAGCCCAACGTAACGTTGCGAAGTTTAACAAACGAAGCCTGCCGCTCGGTCAGGGTTGTGACGTAGGTCGAGCTGCGGTTGGCGTTCGGACGAGGGTACTCGTTGGTTGGGTTTTCGGGAGTCCAGTAGTCGATGCTGGCGCCGTTGTTATTACCGTTCCGGTTGTACTTGGCATAATAGTCCGAGCTGATCCACTGCCCGGCCCGGGCTATAAACAGAATGTTCAGGTCAAACCCTTTGTAGCGAATGTCGTTTGACAGACCACCCGTCCACTGCGGTACGCGCGACCCGATGATTGTCCGGTCTGTTCCGTCAATTTTACCGTCGTTGTTTATATCGGCAATTTTGATGTCGCCGGGAATGGCGTTGTATTTAGCTGCGGCCGACTCTTCGCCCAACTGCCAGATACCCACCTTTTTGTAGTCGTAATAAATCTGCGACGGCTGTCCTTCGATCAGGGAATTTCGGTAATCGTCGGCGATGACGTTGCCGTTTGGCAGTGACTCGATCATCTCTTTGTTGCGGGCGAACGTCAGATTCGTTGACCAGCTGAAGCCTTTCTGATTGATGTTCTGCGTCGTGATGCCAATTTCAATCCCTCGGTTCCGGGTTACGCCGATGTTGCGGTTCACCGTCGTTACGCCCGTCAGCAGCGGCAGGGTATACGGAAAAATGAGGTCGTTGGTGCGGGCATCGTAGTAATCGATGTTGGCCGTAATGCGGTTGTTGAGCAAGCCCACATCCACCCCCACATCGGCGGTGGTGGTCAGCTCCCATTTCAGATCCTGGTTCCCGATGGTTGGACTGATCAGGTACGCATTGGCGGCATTGGCGTCGTTGTAGGCAAACGAAACCGTGGTCAGCGAGTTTTGCGTAGCGTATGGATTGATGACGTCATTCCCCGATATACCATAGCTCGCCCGCAGTTTCAGATCGGTAACTACCTTTTGGTTTTTCATGAACGACTCGTCGCTGATGCGCCAGCCCAATCCCGCCGATGGGAAGAATGCCCAGTTATGGCCTTCGCCTAATTTAGATGAACCGTCGCTACGTCCCGTGACGGTCAGCAGGTATTTGTCTTTCCAGTTGTAATTGATACGTCCGGTAAACGAGATCAGCCGGTTGCTGCTGAAGCCACTTCCCCAGAACGGGTTTTGGTTGGCAGCCGCCAGGTTATAGAAATACTGGGCCGGAATCAGCTGGTTATTGCCGCCCGCGAAGCTTGACGTATTATTGAATGACAGATAGCTGGTAACGCCTGTAATGGTAAACGAGTGGTCCTGAATGGCTCGCTTATACGTAAATACGTTCTCCCAGCTCATATTCCGGCTCTGGTTGCTGGTGATGGACGCCTGCGATCTGCTCCCGGCGCCGTCGATGGTGTTGCGGCCGTAGTAATTTCCCAGCTCGGACGTTGAGAAAATAGCGCCTAGCGTTGAGCGAACCGTGAAGCCCGCAAAAGGGGCGAGTTCGACATAGGCAGAAAGCGTACCGCGGTTCGTTTTCTGGTTTCGTTTGTAGGCGTTTGGCTGCTCATCGGCCAGTGGGTTGATGACGCTTCCACCCAGCGGAAACGGAATAAAATTGCCGTTTTCGTCATAAGGTGTGCCCAAAGGCGGAATGTTGGATGCCCGGTTGAATGGGTCCCGGCGAATGTCGTTGTCAATGTACGCGAGTTGGGTCTGGATGCCCGCTGTAATCCAGTTATTGATGGTCTGGTCGATGTTCATCCGGGCCGAATAGCGCTTGTACTCGTCCAGTTGCAGGATACCTTTTTCGTTATAATAGCCGGCCGAGAAATACACTTTGGTTTTATCGGTTCCGCCGGTAACGCTCAGTTGGTGGTCCTGCTGAAAGCCCTGCTTCAGCAACAGATCGGGCCAGACCGGAAACTGCTGCTTCTGAATGGCATCTAACTGGGGAGCATTGAAAATCTTCGAATCATCGGCCGGGCTGCTCCAGGTGCCAGCGGCCCGGTAGGCTTCGCGCCGGAATGCAATGTATTCAGGACCAGTCATAAACTTACCATAGCCCGCTACCTCCGATACACCCGCATACGAACTCAGGCTGAGTTTAGGTTTGCCGCCTGTGCCGCGCTTGGTCGTAATGATAATTACTCCGTTGGCCCCACGAGAACCGTAAATGGCCGTTGAGGACGCATCTTTCAATACGTCAATTGAGGCAATATCATTCGGGTTTATATCGGCGGCATTCACGCCCTGCACACCGTCGACGATGTACAGGACATTGTTCGAACTGCTGGGGTTCGCAATTGAGCGGTTACCCCGAATCCGTATCGAAGCACTCGCACCCGCGTACCCACTATTCCGGGTGATGTCGGCACCGGGAATTTTCCCCTGGAGCGCTTCGACTGGCGTAGTCACGGGTATCTTGGTTGTTTCGTCGCCTTTGATGGAAACCACCGAGCCGGTCAGGTCGCGTTTGCGCTGCGTTCCATACCCAACCACCACAACCTCATTCAGTTGCTTATTATCAACCTGAAGCGTTATGTTCAGGTCTGTTTGATTCGTAATCGGCACTTCCTGCGACAGATAACCGACAAAACTGAAAACCAACGTGGTAGCTCCATCGGGAGCGGTCAATTGATAGGTGCCATTTGCGTCGGTCGTGGTTCCTTTGCCGGTGTTTTTGATAACCACACTAACGCCCGGTAAACCCTGGCCGTTTTCGTCTTTAACCGTCCCTTTGATCGTTCTGTCCGCTGCCGGTTGATCCGATTTTGTGTCGGTTGGAGCAAGCGTTGGTGCAGGTATTTTTGCGGATACCAGGTGGGTAAATAATACCGTCGAAGCCTTGTTCTCTGAAACCTGGGGCGTTCGCTCCGGGTTACTAAATACTACAGTTGGGAAACCCACCTGAATCAGCCCAAGCAGACTGAGAAAGCAGGTATACATATTTTTCATGATCGTACTATTGATTAAGGAGTTGTCTTGTACAGTGCTAGTATTCAAGCGTTTGTTTACTTTACTGACTCGATGTGATTGCCTATAGCAGAGCTTCCTGAAAGTAGGATACTTTTAAGAGCTGAAGGGATTTGACAAACTTAGGGCATTAAGTGAACGTCGGTTTCCACCATTTTCTCTAAAAATTATACAATATTAGCATGGTATAACTTCTTGAAAATTTTGAATTTTTGATGGAGATGTAAAACGCACGTTTGAGTAGTTGAACGAAGTAATCAGAATGAAGTATCCGACGGAAATTTTAGTGAGTCGACGTAGTGACTTGCTCGACGTGCGCGCTGGTGGGTGTATCCGATACCGGTCTTCGGCGCCAGTAATTTGCCAGAATAGAGCCCGAAATGTTCATCCACGGACTGAATACTGCAGCTGGAAGACCAACCGTTCCTAATTTACCCATACTGCCCGCCAGGCCCGACGCCATACCGCCGTTTTGCAGTCCAACCTCAAAGGCAACGGTTCGGGCAGAGTTTTTGTCGAGACCGAACAGGCGACTGAACCAGTAACCAAAAAAATAACCGGCTGCGTTGTGAATCACGGAACTGATAAAGAGCAGAAGACCGACGTTCAGCAGATTGTCGCGACCGGCTGCGGTCGTAACGGCGGTGAAATAGATGATGCCAAACATTGATAAATAAGGCATCAATTTATCCAGTTTAGGATTGCTGGTTGCTGCCTGGTGATAGATGACGCCAACGACTAAAGCGGCCAATAAAAAGCTGAAAATCTCCATAAATTGAAGCAATTCCGGACTTGACAGATGAGTCTCGAAAAAGGCCCACAAACCAAACCCCAGCGCAACCAGCCAGCCTATAGCCAGTCCAGCCAGCAAATAGACCATCCGTCTGCTTGTAGATGAAGCTGTTTTTAAGTAGTCGTGTACCAACGCTGCAAAAATAGGAACAATGACAATTTTGATAATTTCCATCATCATGTTCACAAACTTGATTTCGATGAGCGTTCCGGCCAGTAGCTTGAGCAATAAAGGTGTTAGAAATGGAGCCGCCAGCGTTGCCATGGCCGTTACAACAACCGAAAGGACCAGATTGGCTTTGGCCAGATAAACCATCACGTTGGAGGCCAACCCACTTGAGCAGGAGCCAATCAGGATAATACCAGCCGCTATTTCTGGCTCAAACTTAAATACTTTAGTCAAGAGTAGGCCCATCAGCGGCATCACCGAGAAATGGCAGAAAAGCCCAATCGCTACACCTTTGCCCGTTGTCGCCAACCCTGAAAAATCCCGGATGCTCATCTGAATCCCCATCCCGAACATGACCAGCTGGATAATCAGCAGAATGAGCCATTTATTCCGTAGATCGAACGAACCCCAATGGCTGAAAGCCCCCGGATAAATCATTCCCGCAATCACGGCCACAATGATCCAGGCAGTGTACTGATAGGTTTTCAGTGCAGGAATGGCCTTCATGCCCAGCGCAAAGCTGACCGCAGCAATCACTGCTGCCGGTTGCCAGAGACTGGCATTTTGCAGGAAAAGGCCAGCCAGCAATAGAGCCAGGGCAAGGGCAGAGATGACGAGAGGTATTTTATTCATGGGTTGGTTTTTTTGCCATTCCTACAGCATCGGGATGACAGAAAATACGTCTGAACACTACGAAAACTGTTCGGCCAGGTGTTGGATCGCAATCGTCGGACTCGCCAGAATCGGTACTTTTTTATCGCTGGCATCCAGCGTATCAACAACTCGTGCCATTGATGCCTGCGCCAGAACAATCACATCGACCCGGGTGCTCAGGTCTTTTAAGGCCGTAGCGACCATCGTATCATGCGTGGCTGTGTCGCCCTTCATGAGCGCGTCGAATGCGCCTTCACACAGGACGGATGTGAGCTCGATTTCCTGACCGGCAACCACTGCCCGTCGACGAACTAGATCGCTGGTAGGGCCAAGGGTGGTTGGCAGGGTAGCAATGACACCAATCTTTTTACCGATCTGAACGGCTTTATCGGCCATCGGTTGATCGACCCGCAAAACGGGAACCTGTGTGAGAGCGGCAGCCGCTTCTACCGCAGCACCAATGGAAGAGCAGGTTACCAGAATAAAATCGGCTCCGGCGGCCTCGGCCGAACCGACATAATCGACCACGCGCCGGGCGGTATCGGGCGTAAGTTCTCCGCGCTTGATGACGTTTTTGATCAGACTGTCATCAACAATGTTAAACGTTTGAATGCCCGGCAAATATTCATTGGTCAGTGCCTGAAAAACAGGTACCAACGTAGCTGAGGTATGAATAAGACCTATTGTTTTTGTGCTCATTTTGTCTGTATGGTTTTCAAAATGTTAAGTAATGTTTGGCTGTTATAAGCTCACATGCGGGCATTGTCCTTTCGGAGAATTTGACCGGCAATCGCGCCTAAAACACGTGTCCTTCGAGCAAAATACCGAAGTAGTTTTCGGCACCGACCTGACCGCCTTTAAAGTTTACGTCAATACCATTGATGGGTGATCCGGGGGCCGTTGCTTTACAAAGCGGTGCTCCGGCCACCAGCGGAGCGATCATTTCAACGGCTTCGATGCCCATCGCCCTGGCTGCATAGCTCGATGTGTCACCACCGGCCACTACGACTCGTTTTATCACTGAGCACTGGCCAACAACTTCTCGGGCAATCAATCCCAGCGTAGTACCTAATTTTTGAGAGGATAACAGCTTGTTTTGTTCTGCACTAGTACCGCCCGTATGGATGATGACAGAGCGGCCCTCGCTGATGAACTCAATCGCATTCCGGTTATAATCCGTCATGATCCCGGTACCAGCGTCAATCTGTTGCGCATCGATGATGATTTCGGCAAAGCCATTGGCTGTGGCCCAGGCAATTTGTTTGGCTGTAACGGGCGAACAACTGCCCGATAACACCAATAAGGGTGCTGCTTCACCCGGATCTGGCCAGGCGGTTACGGGCTGTAACGCCCCGATTGTCTCCCAGTATTTTCCAAGTGCCATTTCAATACCCGACGAGCCAACCGAAAACAACGGATTGTGTGGATGCCCATACGAATCGATCAGTTCGCCAATGGGTGCTAACTGATTGTCATAGAGGGCATCGAACAGGATTATGTCCGATCCGTCCTGCAATAAAGACGTAATCGTATTCTGAATATCTTCCTGATTTTTAGTAAGTTGGAGTATGTCCAGCAAGCCAACTTTTTTGGTTGTTTGTCTGGCTAAATGAAGCCGGAGATCGCTCTCATCAGCGGGCGTTACGGGATGTTTGCTCATGGATGGATGCCTGTCGAGTCGAAAAATGGCGCCCTCGCTGCCAATACCCATCCGGGCAAACAGGTTACCAAATACGCAATAACGCCCAAGCGACGGTGCCGCGACGAGTAAGGGAATAAAATTCTTATGAAACACCTCCTGGCCGACATCAATCGCCTTACCGATGCTGCCTATTATAGGTGACGAATCGAAGGTTGAACAAACTTTATAATGGACATGCCGTGTGCCTAGGTTCCGCAATTCCATGAAGGCCGATCGTAAAACGGGTTCCATGGACTCAGGGGGCATGGAGCGGGTCATGCCAGCAACCCCAATTGCACGCAGATCGGAATAGGCCGCCAGCTGTTCAGGTGTTGGTGTTTCTATAAACAAAGCCGTTTTGACCCCTGCCCGGCTTAGGAATTCCAGGGCATCGGTAGAACCCGTAAAATCATCGCCATAATAGGCTAGGAGCAGGGAGGTGTTCATTGACTTGTACTATTGATGTATAGGTTATGGTCTTGTAAATCAGAGATATATGATGTTAGGACTTTCGCTGAGAAGCATGCCACGGTTATCAACTCGTCATCAGTAACCGTGGCACGCTTCTCAGCGAAAGTCCTAGATGCAGCTCATGCATCATTTTAGTTTCCGCCAAATTTTTCAACTGATTTAGCAAACTCTGGATAGACACTAGCTGCCTCCTGAACGCTTAATCCATCGACTGCGGCCTTCCAGGCCTGCTGTAGCGCAGTTACGCCCGCAGCGGGGCCCATTGGATGAGCCAGAATTCCACCACCGGCCATGTACAGTAAATCGGTTGTTCTGGTTCGGCGATACGTTTCGGGAGCCTGACCACCCCACTGCCCCGACGATACTACGGGCAGTATTGAATAACCGCCAAACAGCGGAGTCAGGCAGGCTTCAATGGATTGCACAACGCTATCATCCGACTCCCAGAATTTATTCTGGATGCCGTTTACGTGAATCTGATCGACACCTGCCAGACGCCAGAGTTTTTGATAGGCCGGAAACGCAATGCCTAACAGGGGGTGGCGGGTGAGCATACCCCAGCCATTGCGATGTCCGTGGATGGCCAGCTCGCGTTGGTCGCAGATTTTCTTGGTGGCCGATATCCCGACACTATTCAGGCTGATCATGGCACAGGTTCCGCCCCGGCTAACGATTTTCTCGTACCGGTGCAGCATATCGTCTACTTCACCGCTGATGTTAAAGGCATACATTATTTTTTTGCCCGTTTTGTCAGCGTGTCGATTGATCACGTCCATGACTGCATCGACCCGATCAGCAAAGGGCGAATTGGCCGAAGAGCCGAGCAGTTCATCATCTTTTACGAAGTCGATGCCCGCTTCGGCAAGGGTTTTGACCAGATCGGCGGTTTGCTGGGGACTAAGCCCGATACTCGGTTTCACAATGGTGCCAATCAACGGGCGATCCTGCACGCCGGTGAGCTGCCGACAACCGGCTATACCGAAAGCGGGCCCTGCATACTGACTGGCAAATGAAGGCGGTAGCTCGATATCGAGGAGTTTTAGGCCAGTAAATTGCCGTAGTTCATACAGATTGCCCTGTACTGTGGAAATCAGAACCGGAAGGTTATACCCAAAATTCTCGACGGACCACGATACCCGGATCATGGCCCGGTGGTAATTTTCCGATACGCTAACCGCTCCCGGAATGGCTGGTTCCCGAACCGTTTCTAATCGTTCTACCAATTCGACACGGGCCGCAAACCGGTGTTTGAGCTCTTCTGTTTCACCCGGTACGGCCACGAACGTTCCCGACGATTGCTCTCCCGCCAGTATCGAAGCCGCTGATTCAGGGTTAAATGGTGTTTCTACGTAGTATGTGGCTGTAATCCGTTCCAATGAGATTCTGATAATTAAATAGCACGAAAGTCAAAATTAATGGCAATAATCCCTTATGGGATATGCTATTTTCTCTGGAAATTGTAGGATGTTGTCGTATTTGCCCAGCTGTCTTAAAGCTGATAATTCACCTCGTAGCTTTTGCCTTTTTCTACCGTCATTTCATACAGGCCAGTACTTACCAATCGGATGGTGGCCTGTTTTGATACGGGTTTTGTCCTGCTTTTAAACCGGAGCGTCCCGGTTCCGCCAGCTCCCGTTACTTTAATCTCTTTAGTGCTGCAATAAACGCTGACATCACCATCTGGCGTGGGGACTTTTCCGTCAATCCACTGCAAACCACCCAGTTGTGGCTCAATGGAATACGTTGCATAAGCGGGGGCTGTTGGTTTAACGCCCAGATAATATTTTCCGAGCAGATAAATAGGACTGGCTCCCCAGGCATGGCAAAGGCTTTTGCCAAACTCCCGCCCATACATCGCATAATGTTCGGCTCCTTTTTTGGCGGGGTTATATTCTTCCCAGAACGAGGTAGCGCCCAGATTCAACATACCACCCCAGTAATCCTTTATTTCTTTCGTTACGTAGCTTTGTTCACCCAGTGCGCAAAGGGCTTCGAGTTCGTAGAAACGCATGTAGGGTGTGGTAATTTTGGGTACTTCGGGGTTGAGGAGCACATGCTGTTTGATCGCCTGCTTTTTGGCATCGTCCAGATAATTGAAAAAGATGGCAAACATGTTGGCATAGCGGGTCACGTTCTGAGTCGGCACACCGTCGACCCGGCTATGCACCAGTGCCTGTTTGGTATCACTCCAGTAGTTGGTAAACAGCTTCGTTTTTACATCGGCTGCCAACTGATTGTACGTAGCCGCGTTTGGGGCATCATTCACGATCGTGGCACAGAGCGCCATCGTTTCCAGGCTTCGTGCGAACAATAACTGTTCAAAACTAACTTCCCCTTTTTTACTCAAACCGTCGGCCCAATCGATGAATATCCAGTCGCCTGCCAGCCCTTCCAGCAATCCATTTTTGTTCCTACGCGACAGGCAATAGTTCATCAGACTTTGCATACGCGGATAAAATTGCTGAATAAAGACTTTGTCGCCGGTATATTGGTAGTAATCGTAAATGCCTATGAACCAGTAAAATGTATAGTCCATAATGGTGTTGATGTGGCTCGTGACCGGGTCTTTACCCCGCAAAGCCAGCAATGTCCGCGTCACTGAGGGCGAGTCAAACAGCAGATAATAATTCATCAGGTAGCTCTGGTAAGCATCGCCCGACCAGATCCAGCGGTCACGCTTGATGCCGTCGATAAAAAACTCGCGCGTATTGAGATGCAGCGTATAGGCGGCTACATCGTATATTTTATTGATCTGCTCGTCGGAACACCGGAAGCTTCCCCGATCGGCAACGGGGAGGTATTCGTACAGCATCGAGACCGAATCGATCGAAACACTGCCGTCGAATTGCACATTCACATACCGGAACGCTTTGGTCAACTCCATGATCGAATCGCGCTTCTGGGTCAGATCGATTTCTAGATGATCGGTCGTTTCGCAGGTTGCTGTGGCCAGGGCTTCCTCGCGGGATTCACCGTAATAAATAGTGACCTGGCCTTTACCCGTCAGCCCTTTCAGGTTGATAAAGCCAAACGTTTCCCTGCCAAAGTCAAGCAGCAGCGAGCCTGCCTTTGGTGTTACGTTTACTGCCGATAACTCTTTGGTATTCAGCTTAAATATTGAAGGTGGTTGCTGAGGATCATTGAAGTTCCAGGAGCCAGCTTTGAGCCAGGTCGTACCGGACTGATCCGACGCTTTTCCGGTTTCATCGATCCATTCCTTGTCTTCAAATGTGACTAACCAGGTGCCATCGGAAACCACGTTTTTGCCTCGTACATAAATGGCTGGAACACGGTCCTGGCAAAAGACTTTCAGGCTTACCTTATGCTTTCCGGCAGGTACGGTAATTCGTTTGGGATAACCCGAAAAGGCTTTGCCGTCGATCTTTACATTGAATTTCCCTTCCACAAAAAGATCGACCTCTTCGGGCTGCGCCAGATCAAAATCCTTATGAAAATCGATAAGGTTATAGTGACTGTCCAGCTTCCAGAATGGAGGTAAGAATGTTCCGCGTTCAGTGCGCCGGTTTTGCATGTTATTGCCCAGCCAGATTTCAAAATCACCCGGATACCAGATCCAGGTCGCCTGATTCTGAGCGAAACCAGTTGAGGTGATTAAGACGAATAGGGCAATGAAGGAAAGTACTCTTTTCATGGAAGATATATGATTCAGAGACGAGATGACGAACTATCGACGACGAAGAGTGAGCGGTCGGTCGACCTCAAGATTTCAGCCTGATAAGCGTGTATCTACTTAAGGATGGCAAAAATAAGAATATTTTAGAAAGTAAAAGAAAGTAGTCATTCTCCTTTTAAATAAAAAATAAAATAGGTACTACTTTAGAGCAGGAATAAGCTGGTTTTGAATCTATAATAAGCACATTAACTATATAAAACCACCTTGCCTTTCATAGTGCCGATTGCACTGACTCAGAATGGTAACCTTATAGTACCTAATTAATACCCCGACAATCTTCATTTTATTTCTTTTATTTTCTATTTATTGCTTTTATCTTTGCTCTGGTTACTGTTGCTGCGTAGTACAAGTGCTCACCAGCAGGCCAATTGCTTGATTTATTGCGATTCTCCAGATCATGAGTATAAAATCGACTACCCCTGTAAGTTTAGGCGTCATTATTGGCAACCGCGATTTCTTCCCTGATAAACTAGTTGGCGAATGCCGGACCGATTTGCTGGAGATATTCCAGAAAGTAGGAGTCAAACCCATTATGCTGGATGAGTCGCAGACAAAGCTGGGAGGTGTCGAAACATTTCAGGAAGCTCAGAAATGCGCTGAACTATTCAGAAAACATGCCGACCAGATTATGGGCATTCTGGTGGTTCTGCCCAATTTTGGCGACGAAAGAGGGGTTGCTGAAACATTGAAACTTGCCCGGCTGGATGTGCCCGTATTGATTCAGGCCTACCCCGACGATCTGAACCGGATGGACGTAGCCCGTCGGCGGGATGCCTGGTGTGGGAAAATCTCTGTCTGCAATAACCTGTATCAGTTCGGCATAAAATACTCACTGACAACCAAGCACGTCGTGCACCCGTCGGACCCCAGTTTTGCCACGGACCTGACTAATTTTGTAGCTACCTGCCGGGTCGTGAAAGGAATGCGGAATGTCAGAATCGGAGCGGTTGGCGCTCGGCCCGGTGGATTTAACACCGTCCGGTATAGTGAAAAAATACTCCAGCGGCATGGCATATCGGTCGTTACCGTCGATTTGTCACAGATTCTGGGCAATGCCAATAAGCTGACGAAAGACGACCAGTCGGTAAAAGAACGACTCGAAGCGATCAAAGCCTATACGCCAACGGGCCGTACACCCGACGATAAACTGGTTCAGATTGCCAAACTGGATGTTGTACTGGCTGATTTTATGACCGAACACGCACTGGACGCTACGGCCATTCAGTGCTGGACATCGCTTCAGCAAAATTACGGTTGCAATGTCTGTACAAGCATGAGTATCATGAGCGAGAACATGCTGCCCAGCGCGTGTGAAGTAGACGTAACAGGCACGCTGAGCATGTACGCCATGCAGCTCGCATCGGGCTCACCAAGTGCGCTGGTCGACTGGAACAACAACTACGCCGACGACGAAAACAAGTGCGTTCTGTTCCATTGCGGTAACTGGGCAAAATCGTTTTTGCCGGATATCGAAATCAGCACGGCACCGATTCTGGGTACTACCGTTGGGGAAGAAAATACGTATGGGGCTCTGGCAGGTCGTACACCAGCCTCTCCGCTTACCTTCGGCCGCATCAGTACCGACGATCCCAAAGGAATTATCAAAGCCTATATTGGCGAGGGTGCCCTAACCGACGATGCCCTGAATACATTCGGCAACCGGGCTGTGGCGAAGATCAACAATCTCCAGAATCTTATGCAGTATGTATGCCGGAATGGTTTTGAACACCATGTCGTCATGAATGCGTCCAAAACCGCTGGTATTCTCAAAGAGGCTCTGTCGAATTATATGGGCTGGGAAGTTTATGAGCATCAATCCTGATTCTATCCACACCATCAATTTTTAGTGTTGTTCAACCGCGAAGTCTATGAGCCTACAGGAGTTAGCCCGCAAGTCGGTTACGTATCGAAAAAATATCCTGAAGTACATTGTTGGGGCCAAGGCTGGCCATACGGGGGGGAGCCTGTCCTGTGTCGATATTCTGAATGTACTGTACAATTACGTTCTGAATGTCAGTCCGGAAACGGCTAAATCGCCCAACCGTGACCGCTACATCCAGAGCAAAGGGCATACCGTAGAGGCTCTCTATGTTGTATTGGCAGACAAGGGATTTTTCCCGGAATCGGATCTGGAAACCCTGTGCAAATATCAGTCGCACTACATTGGTCACCCAACCCGAAAAGTAAAGGGAATCGAACAGAACACCGGCTCGCTTGGGCACGGTATGGCGTTGAGCGTAGGAACGGCCCTGGCTGCCAAGCTGGATGAATTGACCTATCGCGTTTTTACGCTCCTTGGCGACGGCGAACTACCTGAAGGCTCCAACTGGGAAGCAGCTTTGTCTGCATCGCATTACAAGCTCGATAACCTGTGTGCTATTGTCGATAAGAACACCCTGCAAATTTCGGGTCCAACGGCCGATGTCTGCAACACCGATCCGCTCGACAAGAAGTTTGAAGCATTTGGTTGGGCGGTTCGTCACGTGAATGGACACGATTTCCAGGAACTTACCGAAGCGTTCGATTCGCTGCCTTTTGAGCCGGGTAAACCCAGCCTGATTATTGCCCATACCATAAAAGGAAAAGGTATCAGTTACATGGAAAATCAGCTGAAATGGCATCACGGCGTGCCAAATCAGGAACAGTACGCGCAGGCATTGACAGAGTTGGAAGAGGCCGGGATGGCATTGTAGAGATTCAATAAACTCATGGCAGAACTAAATACCCTAGTAGCGGATAAGAAAAGTCTGGCAAACTTAGACGTTTTTTCCAGTACACTTCAGGAGTTGGCCAGTACCGATAAGCATATTCTGGCGGTAACCAGCGACTCGCGTGGGTCTGGAAAGCTCGTGCCTTTTGGGCAGAAATACCCGTCACAGATTATTGAGATCGGCATTGCTGAACAAAATCTGGTCGGCGTGGCAGCAGGATTGGCCTCGACCGGTAAAAAAGTGTTTGCCGTTTCGCCCGCCTGTTTCCTGACCGCCCGGTCGTTCGAGCAGATCAAAACGGATGTGGCTTATTCCAACAATCCGGTGAAACTCATTGGTATTAGCGCCGGAGTGAGTTACGGCGCGTTAGGCTCTACGCACCACAGTCTACACGATTTTGCGGCCTTGCGGGCAGTGCATAACCTGATCGTTGTGGCACCCGCCGATAATTTCGAGACGGAGCAGGCCATCCGGCTGGCGGCTCAAACGGACCATCCCATTTATATCCGGTTCGGTAAAAAAGCGATGCCCCTCTTATCGGAAGAAAATCAACAATTTGAATTCGGTAAAGGTCGTATTGTGAACGAGGGCGATGATTTGGTGCTGGTCGCTACGGGCGAAACGGTCTATCCCGCGCTTCAGGCAGCTCGCCAGTTGGAAAACGTACACGGTATCCAGGCAATGGTGATTAGTATGCATACCATTAAGCCGCTGGATTATGCGTTACTGGCTTCGGTAGCGGCCAAAGGCTGCCCCATTCTGACTGTCGAAGAACACAGTGTTTATGGGGGTTTAGGCGAGGCCTGTGCTTCGTTTTTATTGGAAAATGGGTTCCGTAACCGATTCAAAATCATGGGCATACCGGATGAATATACAGTAACCGGGTCGCAGATAGAGATATTCGATCATTATGGGCTCTCGGAAATCGGAATTGCCGATATGGCGCTTAATCTACTCCAAAAGCGCGCTTGATCCGTTATGAAAAGGTCTATCTGCTCCCTCATCCTGCTGGCGCTGGCACTACCAATTTGTCAGGCGCAGGATGTCAGTAAAAAGTTACGGATTCTGATCCTGACCGATATCGAAAATGAGCCGGATGATGCCCAGTCGATGGTTCGTTTTCTGACCTACGTAAATCAATGGGATGTAGAAGGACTCGTGGCAACCACGTCCGTCCACCAGCGTAACCGGGTGGCGCCCGAGCGTATCCGGCGGATTGTGCAGGCTTACGGTAAAGTTCGGACTAACTTACTGCTTCACGAAAAAGGATACCCCGAAGAGGCTTATCTGCTGAGCGTTATCAAATCGTCAATCCCAAAATATGGCATGGACGCCGTTGGACCGGGCAACGATTCCGAAGGTTCAGAACACATCATTTCTATCGTTGATAAAAAAGATGACCGGCCAGTCTGGATACCCGTTTGGGGCGGGGCAAACTGCCTGGCGCAGGCTCTCTGGAAAGTTCGGCAGACCCGTACACCCGACGAGGTCGACAAATTTGTTGCTAAACTTCGTGTCTATACGATTTCTGATCAGGACGATACGGGGCCGTGGCTCCGGAAGACGTTTCCTACTCTATTCTTTATCGTAAGCCCCGGTTTTCATGCGCGCGGTGGTTATCATTATTCGACCTGGCGAGGCATCAGTGGCGATGGCTTTACGCGTGGTTTCGATGGGGCTGATTCCAATCTGGTAAACAATGCCTGGCTGGATGCGAATATTCGTAAAAATCACGGTCCATTGGGGGCCGAACACCCGCATACGGATTTTATTATGGAAGGCGATACGCCCAGTTTTCTCTGGCTGATAAACAATGGCCTGAGTGACCCGGAGCATCCGAATTATGGGAGCTGGGGAGGACGTTATGAGCTCTACACCCCCCGCACCCGGAAATGGTTCATGGAGCCCGAAACCCGACCCATCTGGACCGACGCCGAAGATGAGGTGCAGGGAATTGATGGCGCGTGGCATAACAGCAACAAAGCAACGATCTGGCGATGGCGAAAAGCTTACCAGCATGATTTTGCCGCCCGCATCGACTGGACGATCAAGCCCTATAAAGAAGCCAATCATCCTCCCGTTGCTGTTCTGGGCCATGCCAGTGAACTACAGATAAAGGGTGGGGAAAAGATTTCGCTAAGTGCCGAAGGGTCCAGTGATCCCGACGGGAATTCGTTGGTATATGAGTGGATTTATTACCGTGAACCTGGGACGTTCGAGAGCAATCGCCCGCTCGAGATACAGGATAAACTGAAGAAGAATGCCTTTATCGTAGCACCCAAAGTAACGAAACCTGAAACAATCCATATCGTACTGGCCGTGACTGATGCAGGTATACCCGCCCTGACACGTTACCAGCGTGTTATTGTGACGGTGTTGCCCTGATTTTTTCAGTTCGATCGGGTCGCAAAGTTGAATTGGCAATAAATACGAGTAGTAGTTGTTTCCTAAACCCTCATGCACAACCTATTCACTTACTATAGATTACTTGCATTGCTGCTACTGTTCGGAGGTACGAACAGCTGTACGACCAAATCGGAAACGGGCCAGCCCAAAAAAGTAGCGGTTATTGTGTCTACGCTCAACAATCCGTGGTTTGTGGTGCTGGCCGAAACGGCTGCGGCTCAGGCGAAAGCATTGGGCTATGAGGCAAAGATCTTCGATTCGCAGAACAACACAGCCCTGGAAAACGACCACTTCGAGAATGCCATCGTATCGGGGTTTGATGCCATTCTGCTCAATCCAACCGACTCGGATGGCTCCATCGTGAATGCAATGAAAGCCAAAGAGGAGGGTATTCCGGTGTTTTGTATGGACCGGGAAGTGAACTCGCCCGAGGCTGCGACCTGTCAGATTCTGTCCGACAATTACTCGGGCTGCGTGGCTATCGGTAAATATTTTGTTCAGACATTGGGCAAAAAGGCAAAAACAGCGCCCGTTAACTATGTCGAGATTTTAGGATTGGTTGGCGATAACAACACCTGGAACCGGTCGAAGGGTTTTCATAGTGTGGTGGATCGCTATCCCGGCTTTAAACTGGTCGCTCAGCAAAGTGCTGATTTTGATCGGAATAAGGCGATGGAAGTATTGGAATCAATTCTCCAGGCACACCCCGATATCGATGCGGTCTTCTGTGGAAATGATGCGATGGCGATGGGGGCTTATCAGGCGTTGGTAGCGGCTGGCAAGGCTAAAGAGGTTGGGGTGTTTGGGTTCGATGGGGCCGATGATGTGATGAACTCCATCCGCGATGGCAAGATTAAAGCCACGGGCCTGCAATCGCCCCAGACGATGGCCAGAACGGCTGCACAGTATGCCGACGAATACATCAAGGGCAAGCGGGATTTTGCCAAAAAAGTACCCGTAGCTGTCGAACTGGTCGATCAGGCGAATATCGCTGATTATCAAGATCCTAAAAAGCCCTGAGAAACCATGTCTTCAAGCATCCTTAAAAATCTTGCATTACTGGTTCTGATCGGAGTGGTTGCCTATAACTCTGTTTATGTCAAAAAACTGGATGAGGTAAAGAAGGCAATCAGCTCGAATCTTGGCCAGGCCTTTAACGCAGCCACCTACGCCGAAACGTTCTGGACTAACAAACTGATTCCCGCGACTCAGCAATCCGCAACGGATTTTACCACGCTCATGACTCTGTTGAAAACGGATAAAGAGAAGGCTATGTCCACCTATTCGCATGCGTTGGGAATTGGTAATATTCGCTATTTTCTGGTGAAAGGGGAGGGGACAATAACCGCCATTAGCGACGAAGACATAACGGTTCTATTACCCGATGGTGAGTCCGTAAAACTGACTACTGAATACATTTTTGGTAATGCGGTCCGGGATGCGTCCGGGTTAATCCAGATCACTGAATTCGACAATACGATGGATCTGAACAACGTGTCTGCGGAAATCAACGATATCATTCGCCGGAAGGTGATTCCTGGTTTGAAAAACCGCGCCAAAAAAGAGGATAAAGTCAGCTTTGTGGGTGCAATCGAACTGAACCGGGAGCACCTGCACCTTGATAATCTGGAGGTGATTCCGATCACCGTGAAGTAAACCTGTTCAATTCCTTACGTCGTGTCGCGTTCTTAAAACCCGCCACCGCCCTAGAAACCCGACCATGCTCGTAGCAGAAGATATCACCAAGCGATTTTCGGGCGTAACTGCGCTTGACAAGGTGTGCCTTGAGTTTCAGGCCGGGAAGGTAACCGCTGTAATTGGCGAAAACGGAGCGGGCAAGTCTACGCTGATGAAAATTCTGTCGGGTGTTTACCCGGACTATGAAGGTCAGATCCGGTTCAATGGGCAACCCGTCCGGTTTTCGTCCGTTCGCGATGCGCAGGATTGTGGCATCACGATCATTCACCAGGAGCTTAACCTGATTCCGTATCTGAGTATCACGGAAAACATCTTTCTGGGCCGCGAGATCACCACGCGCTGGGGTACGCTCGATAAGAAAGCCATGCGGCATACGTGTCAGCAGTTACTGGACAAACTGAAGCTAAATCTGGACCCCGACAGGTTGATTGCGGACTTGAAAGTTGGTCAGCAACAGGTCGTAGAAATTGCTAAAGCGTTGCTGGTTGACTCAAAAGTCATCATTATGGATGAGCCAACATCGGCCATCAGCGAAAGCGAAGTGGCAGTCTTATTTGGCATCATCGATGATCTGAGAAGCGAGAATAAAGCCATTGTTTACATCTCCCACAAACTGGATGAGCTGTTTACGATTGCTGATCGCTTTGTTGTGTTGCGGGATGGGAAATCGATCGAATCGGGCGATATGCAAAGTATGGACCACGATACGCTCATTCGTAAAATGGTGGGTCGGGATATTACCAGTATTCGACGGCAACGGAATGAGCGGGGATATAGCCCACTTTTGTCAGTCGAAAACCTATGTCTTACGCATCCAGTCAAGGCGCAGGAAAACCAACTGAAGAATATTTCATTGACAGTTGGCCAGGGTGAAATTGTTGGCATTTTTGGGCTCATGGGTGCCGGTAGAACCGAATTACTGGAAACGCTATTTGGACTTCATCCGAAACGAACGAACGGAACCATTCGCCTGAACGGTGAAGCTATTTACTGCAAAGCACCCATTGATGCGATCAGGGCGGGTATGGCGCTGGTGCCCGAAGATCGCAAAAAAGACGGTCTCGTTCTGGGGCTCGATGTTCAAACCAACATTAGCTTGTCGACCCTCGATTCCATTGAACAGACCGGCTTACTGAATCGGAAAAAAGAGTCGAATCTGGCTAAAAAATACATCGAGGAATTACGCATTAAAACGCCTTCCGAAAAGCAGGCGGCTAAAAATCTGAGTGGTGGCAATCAGCAGAAAATCGTTCTGTCGAAATGGCTGGCAACCCACCCGAAGCTATTGATGCTGGATGAACCCACGCGGGGTATCGACGTCAATGCCAAGAATGAAATTTATAAACTCATTCTTCAACTAGCCGACGAGGGAATGGGAATCATCGTCGTTTCGTCAGAACTGCCCGAAATACTGGCCATTTCAGACCGCGTTCTGGTCATGAGCGAAGGAACCATAACGGCCGAAATGTCGGCAGAGGATGCTGCTGAAGATTCTATACTCAAAGCCGCCATTCCTAAAACCCTTTAAACGCCTAAGTCTTATGCAGGCACAGTTGCAAACTTATCGACCCGTTTTTCTGAAATTTCAGTCGCTCATTGCGCTGTTCATACTTTGCCTGGGTATCAGCCTGATGTCCGACAAATTCCTGACAGTGGCCAATTTCTGGAACGTTCTGCGGCAGATCTCGGTCAATGTCTGTATTTCTACGGGCATGACGCTTGTTGTGCTGACCGCGGGAATCGACTTGTCGGTTGGCTCCATACTGGCTTTGTCGGGGGCCATTACGGCCGGATTACTCCGAAACGGCATTCAACTTCCGTCCGCAAATCTCTACATTGGCTTTACCCTTCTGGGAGCGATGCTGGCCGGATTGCTGACGGGCTCAGGGCTAGGGTGGTTCAATGGCTGGGCTATTACCCGGTTTAAGTTGCCGCCATTTGTGGCAACGCTGGCTATGCTCACCATTGCGCGTGGCCTGACCATGCTCTGGACCGAAGGCTTTCCCATTACCGGTCTGGGTGATTCGTTTACGTACTTAGGTACCGGCTGGTTTCTGGGAATTCCTTTACCCGTCTGGGTATCGGGAATTATCGTTGCGGTGGCGGTACTAATTACTAACAAAACCCGTTTAGGTCGGTATATCTACGCGATTGGCGGTAGCGAAAGTGCTTCCCGGCTATCGGGGGTTAACATCAACCGAATCAAAATTATCGTCTATACCCTTGCGGGTGCACTGGCCGCAGTGGGCGGTTTACTGGTCACCTCCCGGCTCGATTCGGCTCAGCCCAATGCCGGTACCAGCTATGAGCTAGACTCTATTGCGGCTGTCGTTATTGGGGGAACATCCCTGTCTGGTGGGCGTGGCAGCATTTTAGGAACCGTTCAGGGAGCCATTATTATTGGCGTGTTGAATAATGGTTTGGTGCTGCTCAATGTATCGCCGTTTTGGCAGCAAGTCGTAAAAGGCTTCGTTATTCTGCTGGCTGTTATTATCGATAAACGAACGGATAATGAGAAGTAAGCAGGAATAATCCCTTGTCTGCCAGCTTGTTAGTTGTTCTCATTTTCTGCCAATAAAGCATGACCAGTTCCTATATTTTAGCCATTGATCAGGGCACAAGCAGTACAAAAACGTTGCTTTTTGATGAAAATGGTCGGGTTATTTCCCGCGCTTCAGAACCGTTGAAAACCAATTATTTTGGTGATGGGTATGTTGAGCAAGACCCCGAAGAAATCGTTCGGAACGTACTGACTTCCGTTGGCAAGTGTATTGATTCATTTGTCGCTCAGGGCGGTAATCTTCGGGCGATAACGGTCTGCGGAATTTCTAATCAGCGGGAAACCTTCGTCGTCTGGGATGAAGCCGGTGTGCCGCTTTATAATGCCATTGTCTGGCAATGCAAGCGTTCCATAGCCGTTTGCGAGCGATTGAAAGCCGAAGGACTCGAGGAGCCAATTCGTACGAAAACGGGCTTATTCATCGATCCATATTTTTCGGGGAGCAAGCTCATCTGGTTGTATGAACAGCATGAAAAAGTCCGGCAGGCAATCGATTCCGGAAAGGCTTATTTTGGTACGGTAGACACCTGGCTTCTTTATAAATTAACCAATGGACAGCGCTATCTGACCGATTATACCAATGCCTCCCGCACGCTCTTTTTTAACCTTCAGACGCTCTCGTGGGATCAGGAAATCCTGGCGCAGTTTGGCCTTTCCCGACTGAATTTACCCGAGCCAAAACCGTCTTCGTTTTTGTTTGGCGAATCGAATTTTAACGGCTTGCTCGACCATCCGCTACCTATTGCCAGTATGATTGGTGATTCGCACGCGGCTGCTTTCGGTGAGGGATGTTTCGCCCCCGGAACGGCCAAAGCGACGCTCGGAACGGGTTGCTCGATCATGATGGATATTGGTCCAGCGTGTAAAGAATCGAATCATGGCATGGTGACGACCATCTGCTGGAGTACCGAAGAACGGGTCGACTATGCACTGGAAGGCGTAATCGTTACCTGTGGCGCAACCATCGAATGGCTGAAAAATAATCTAGAGTTGTTTGCCGAAAGCCGGGATACGGAAGCCATGGCAACAGCTGTAGCCGATAATGGGGGCGTTTATGTTGTTCCTGCTTTCAGTGGTCTTGGCGCTCCTCACTGGGACATGGCCCGGAAAGCGTCCATTTCTGGCCTTACGTTTGGCTCCACCAAAAATCACATTGTCAGAGCTGCCCTCGAATCGATTCCCTACCAGATCAGGGACGTTATCGTTGCGATGGAGCAGGACACCGGTATAACGTTAGCGGAGTTAATGGTCAACGGTGGTTTGACCTCGAATGGTTTCGTTCTTCAGTTTCTGGCCGACCTCCTCAATAAGCCCGTTGTTAACCGCGAAATGGCCGATATTTCGGCGTTAGGGGCTGCCTATCTGGCTGGTTTAAAAGCGGGGGTCTATCGGGACTTAGCGCATTTGCAGCAGTTAAATGATTGTAAGTCTGTTATTAATCCTTCGGAGAACCGGCTATCGGTAGAACAGGCTTACACGGGCTGGCAACTGGCTTTAGAGACGAATTTGCACTAAGGTGATACCCTTTATATTTCTACTTTTATCTGCTCGATCAGCAATTCTACTGTCTTTAGGATTTTGTCCAGGCTAGTTGGATTATTGGTCACTCGGGCAATCATGATACCACCTTCAATGAGGGCAATAATTGACAGGGCACTGCGCTCGGGCTCTACAGTTTCGAGGAATTCGCCGGTTTTAATGCCCGCTTTGATAATGTCGATAATCGACTTTTTCCATTCCAGAATTGCTTTCGCAGCTTTATCTTTCAGAAGATTGTTGGTGTCATCGGCTTCAATGGCCGTGTTTAGAATGGGACATCCGCCCGGCAAAAAGGGAGCGCGAATGAAAGTCCCATAAACCACGGCGTAGACCAGCAATTTCTCTGAATTTGAGATTGCCTGCACCATGTGCTGCTGAACCGCCTGTTTTATGCGTGATAGGTTGTAATCAAAAACAGCCAGGGCCACTTCTTCTTTGTTTTCAAAGTTTCCGTAAATACTGCCCTTCGTTAAGCCGGTAGCCTCCGTTAAATCGGCTAACGATGTTCCCGCATAGCCTTTTGTGTTGAAAATACCTGCGGTCGTTTCTATGATAAACTGGCGGGTTCGTTCCGCTTTTGATTGTTTAGTAGCCATGTTATAAATGTGCTGTCTAGTATTAAAAATTGCTGAAACTCAGTAAAGATGTACCTGTAAAAGCCTAATGACCTTGCTCGTAGAACCTATTTGACGATTATAGGCTGAAAGAACTAATTGTGCCAATAATTTGATTTGATAAATATACCGATTGGTATTGTATTTTCATACATTTGCGACGCTTTTTTAAAGATAGCTTTACCGAATACTAGGTCTGGTGAATGCAAGGCCGATTTGTTATTAATCAAAAACAAACATGTTACACCGAGTTGTTATTACTGGTGTTGGAGCACTGACTCCTGTTGGTCACGACGTGGAAACGTTTTGGCAAAATGTAGTAAATGGTCAAAGTGGCGCGGCTACGATTACGCACTTTGATGCATCTTTATTTCGCACCCAATTCGCCTGCGAACTCAAAAATTATGACGCTACTCAGTATCTAAGCCGGTCAGATATCAAGCGAACCGACCTCTTTACTCAATATGCATTAATTGCTTCTGATCAGGCCATTAAGGATTCTGGTTTCGAACTGGATAAGATGGACCCATTTGATGTGGGTGTCATCTGGGGATCGGGCCAGGGGGGTATGGATACCTTCGAAGAGCAGGTTAAAGAATTTGCGCTGGGAACGGGCCAGCCCCGGTTTAGTCCGTTTTTTATTCCCAAGCTGATTGCAAACATGGCTTCGGGTATGATTTCCATTCGGAACGGCTACATGGGTATTAACTATACGACGGTTTCGGCCTGTGCTACGTCGAATACCGCCATCATGGATGCCTTCAATTACATTCGGCTGGGGAAAGCAAAAATCATTGTCAGTGGTGGGTCTGAAGCGCCAATTACGCCGGCGTCATTTGGCGGATTTAGTGCGTTAAAGGCAATGTCTGCTCATAATAGTGAGCCTGCTGTTGCCTCACGCCCATTCGATGTAAACCGGGATGGATTCGTTATGGGTGAAGGAGCAGGTGCTTTAATCCTTGAAGAATACGAACATGCCGTTAAGCGTGGCGCACATATATACGGGGAAATTACCGGGGCATCAATGACGGCGGATGCCTATCACATGACGGCTACTCATCCAGCAGGTATCGGCGCATCGAAAGCCATGCAACTGGCTTTGAAGGAGGCCAATATCACCATTTCGGATGTAGATTACCTGAATGCGCACGCTACCTCAACATCGGTAGGTGATTTATCGGAAATAAATGCGGTGTTAAGTCTAACCGGAACCGAGAAAACAAAACTGAAAATTAGCGCTACCAAATCCGTAACGGGGCATTTGCTGGGGGCTGCCGGAGCTGTCGAGGCAATTATATGCCTGTTATCTATCCGTGACAGCGTTATTCCGCCAACGATCAACACCACAGTTCTGGACCCGGCAATTCCGGAAAATCTGACCATTGTTACCAAAGAGGCCATGCCATCCAACGTGAATGTTGCGATGAGCAACACCTTTGGTTTTGGAGGGCACAATAGTATTGTGGTTTTTCAGAAACTATAAGGCCAATCTGTGGCCACAACAAGCACGAGGCAGGGGCAAAGGAATCAAAGCAACTAACCGTTGTGACCATTGTACCTGCCGCGTGCCTTTTTTAGTCTGAATAATCAATGATTCCAATTCAGGCCAGCGGTTCTGAACTTGATTTCACGGGCTCCCTGACCGTCGAACCCAACGTCGATTACGGCTTCTTTGGCGGTATTTAACTGATTGATCAGCTTCTGTTCTGAATCAAAAAATATGATATTAGCCCGTCCGTTTTCAGCTGCTGAGAACGCATAGGAAACAGCGGGTTTGTTGTCGAAACGGATTTGGGCATTTCCGCCCTGAAAACTCCGGTTGAACTGTCCTTTTGATACCTCCAGATAGACGTTTGTGCCACTGCTCCGTTTTCGAATGGTCAATGTTGCCGATGAACCACCTTCGTAGGGAAACGGAAATTCGAGCAGGTTGGAAGCAATAATCGACGCTTTATAGACCGGATTGTTTGTTTGATCGGTTGTTCGATCATACTGCCACTTTCCGGCGTTGGCAGGGACCTGGTTTGTAGACCCAGACTTCGTGGCCCCCTCCCCGGAAAGTTGTCCGCTGGCCGTTGCAATGGCTGCCTGTCCTGTATCGGTGGCTGCGGATTGGGTCGGTTTTTCCTTTGTTGAACAACTAAAAAGGGCCAGAAAACTAAGGCAATACAGGCTTTTTTTCATAGTGACTTTGTCCGAATAGATCCCAAAACTACTGGATTCTATTCCATTATTCAGATGATGAATGAGGGCAATGCGTTAAACTTTAGTAGGCCTTTAGCTTTGAGCCGTGCCACCTCAGCCGCGGACGGTGGTTACTAATCTTGCGCAAACAAACCGTGGCACCGCTCAAAGCTAAAGGCCTATATTAATAAAACGCCTGCCATGTACAGTACAGTTATAGACTAGAAGTAATTCCTTGGGTAAGTTAGTATTCCAACAGCCTTGGTGCGCTGTCCACATGCGTACAATAACTGTCCGTTTCTGGACAGCAATCGCCAACTATAACTAAAATAAAAGGCTTTGATGCAATGCAATAGGCATGTTTCCGGTTTGGCAGGACATTTGTTTAGCAAATAATAATCAAATGGAGCAAAACTGTATTCGTATGGGCCGATCCTACTTAGGCGAATTCGAGGAACTGGTTTTATTGGCTGTGGCCGTATTGCAGGGAGACGCTTACGGAGTCGTCATTGCTGCTGAGCTGAAACAACGCACGAATCGAATCAGTAGCCTCAGTGGTGTACATATCGCGCTTTACAGGCTGGAGGAAAAAGGCTTTGTTCGGTCAGAACTTGGCGGAGCCACCATGACCCGAGGTGGGCGTCGAAAGCGGTTGTTTACCGTTACGGCAGCAGGAAGGCAAACGCTGAATGAGATGCGGACAGTGCGCAACGACCTCTGGAACTTTATTCCTACTCCTTCTTTGACGTAAATCATGGCGAATCATACACCAACTCCCCCGGCCTGGGCCGATCGCTTATTGACATGGTTGTGTCCACCTCATTTGCTGGAAGAACTGCTGGGTGATCTGCACGAGCAGTTTGCCGAACAGGTAATCGACGTTGGCGAACAAAAAGCACGACAGTTATATGTGGTGGAGGTCGTCAAATTCATTCGTCCTTATTTTCTGAAGCGACGAGTGGGCCATTTTGCGCAGCCGGTAACCAGCCCCGTTTCGCAAGGGGCGCATCGCTATAAAACCAATGAATTTCCTCAACCCTTTTTTCTCCATCCAGACATGCTACGCAATTATGTAAAGATCGCCTTACGTACTCTTTGGAGGAGCAAAGGATATGCATCAATCAATGTGGTTGGCCTTGCTGTTGCTTTCTGTATCAGCTTGTTCCTGTTTCTGATTGCTTATTTACAGCTGACTTTTGATTCTTTTCATGAGGATGGTGACCGTATTTTTCAGACCTATTTTTTCTCGAATGATCCGGAGCAGGCCAGTAGGTCGGCAGGCATGCCCTTGCCCCTCATGCCTGCCTTAAAAACCGACTATCCGGAAATAGAGGCCGCAGCAAGATTTATTGTTGTCCGGAAAAGCCTGGTGGAATATAAAGGGCACTATTTTGATAAAAACGTCTATCTCACTGACCCGGATTTTTTTAAACTATTCTCCTTTCCGTTGCGTAAAGGGAATCCGGAAAGCGCCCTTCGTGATTTAAGCAATGTGGTTATCAGCGAGAATATGGCCCAGACGCTATTCGGTACCGAAGATCCGATGGGCAAACCCGTAGAACTCGGCAGTGATGGCAACCGAAAGCAATATATCGTGTCGGGCGTACTGGCTGATGCACCCTACAACTCAACGATTCATTACGACGCGCTGATTCGGGTCGAGAATCTTCCGGATTATCAGTCAGCGAAAGACAATTGGGGGGCAAACTCGCATCAGGTCTTTGTGAAATTACCCCCCAATATAGACCAGATCACGTTTGAAAGTCGGTTAAAGGCGTTTGCTGTCAAATACTTTCATGGGTCTCTGGATGACCTCAAAAAGAAAGGCGCAAAACCCGACGAACGGGGCGATGTGTTTGCGGTCCGGTTGCAGAAACTGGCTGACGTTCACTTTGGCCGGGAAATATCGGGTGGAAAAGGAGCACCCATTGCCTTGATCTATGTGTTAATGGGTATTGCCTTTTTTATTCTGCTGATTGCCTGCATCAACTTCATTAATCTGAGCGTGGCGCGGTCGTTTACGCGGGCTAAAGAAGTGGGCATCCGGAAGTCGCTGGGCGCATTGAAAAAGCAGCTTTTTGTTCAGATCTGGGGCGAATCGACCGTGATTTGTTTGATTGGTTTTGGGGTTGGTCTATTGCTTTCCTACCTACTTTTACCGGTTTTCAATGCCACATTTAATAGCAAACTGACCCTGGATTACATAGCCCAACCTGGCTTTATCGGGTTGATGCTGCTCGTATTTGCGCTGATCACTTTTGTAGCAGGCGGGTATCCGGCCTGGCAGATGGCGAAGTTTAATCCGGTTGAAGTGCTCAAAGGAAAGATTTCGCTGAAACGTCCCGGTATTTTGCGCAACTCACTCATTGTTACACAGTTTACGCTGTCTTGCCTGCTGACCTGCTGTACGATTATTGCTCTCCAGCAGGTCGATTTCCTACGGCAGCAACCGCTTGGCTTTCAGAAAGAACAGGTAATCAGCATTCCGGTAGGGAGTCAGGTAAACGGGCGGCAGGTATTGCAACGGTTGCGTAATAAATTAGCTTCTGATCCTACCGTGTTGGCCATAACCGGTTCTGGTGTCAATTTAGGAAAGGGCAAGGATCGGGTCACGGCGAGAGGTGTGCTCGGTATCACCTACAAAGGGAATGACATAGCAACCGACTGGCTGCTTGTCGATTATGACTACCTTAAAACGTTGAATATAAAACTTTTGGCGGGCCGGGATTTTGATCGGGCTTATCCGACAGATTCGGTAAATCGGGTAGTCATTACCGAAAGTATGGCCAAGATGATGGGGGAAGCGAATGCGGTTGGAACCCTACTTCGGGATGATCACGATACATCGGGCGTCAAGTCGCAGATTATCGGTGTCATTTCTGATTTTCACCTCTATTCCCTTGCCGATGAGAACAAGCCAATTACCATGCATCTCTCACATAATGAGGCTATTCATTATGTTTTTGTTCGGGTAGCGCCCCAGAATCTGGCGAGTTCGATGGATAAGCTAAAAAACGTCTGGAAAGAAGTAGCCCCCCAATCGGAGTTTATGGGCTCTTTCCTGGATGAAAACGTCGATGCCTGGTATCAGGATGAAGAAATGTTGTCCAGGGTTTTTAGTCTGGCTGCCAGCATCGCCATTCTGTTGTCGTGTATTGGTCTGTTTGCCATTGCGCTGATGGTTATTGAGCAACGTACCAAAGAAATTGGCATTCGAAAGGTGCTCGGTGCGAGTACACCGACTATTATCCTCGTTCTTTCGAAAGACTTTATAAAGCTGGTTATCATCGCTTTGGGAATCGCCATACCACTAGCCTGGTTTGGTATGCACACGTGGTTGAAAGGTTATCCGTACCGAATCGAGATTAGTGCGTGGGTATTTGTCGTGGTAGCGCTGGCCGCTATCCTCATTACATTCGCAACGGTAAGTTTTCACAGCATCAAGGCAGCGTTGATGAATCCGGTAAAATCATTGCGTTCCGAATAATACAAAGAATAAGGGGCGGGGAGGAGGGAACCGGCTCCTTCCTTGCTCAATGCTTCACCGATTTAAACCCAACTTATCATGAAAACGCTTATTATGTGCCTGCTCTTAGGTATTGGCACGGTTGCAATGGCTAAAGATCCTTCATCGTCGCAGGTCCGAACTAGAATCAGTGATGATTCACAAACGATCGCCATTCAAATCGATGGATTTAAACATGGCCGGAAGATCCGTTTCGATCAGACTTTTGATGTGTCGGGTATAAACGTTCTGCAAAAAGAGCTACTTATATACCGAGCCTTCGACTCTCAGGGCCTACTGCCGCCACTCCACATGATGAAGTGGTTGATTTTTGCCGCTTTGGGTTTAACAGGGGTGATCCTAACGCTCATACTGGTTATCATTCAGCGTATGAAGTTTCGATTAAAGGTGTCATAGATGGAGTAAGAGCGTACCAGAATTCCCTTTTGAGTATGCTCTAAAAACATACTCAATGAAACGTAAGCTTTCGATTCTAAGTCTGATTGCTTTCTCAATGCTGGTTATTACCTGTCGGGTCGCTCAGAAATCAGCGACTACGGCTGACCAATCGACCGCTCAGCAAACGCCAGCTGTTCAAGCCGATACAATTCCTGCTTTTACGGCAAATCCGTCGCCCGCGCAGCTAACACCCGAACAGAGTGTCCGCTCGTTTCGGGTGCCTAAAGGCTATCACATGGAGCTGGTTGCCAGCGACCCCATGATCAAAGAGCCCGTTGCCATAGCCTGGGATGGCAATGCCCGCATGTATGTGGCCGAGATGAGCACCTACATGCAGGATGTTGACGGTTCCCACGAACACGACCCAATTAGCCGGGTCATGCTTCTGGAGGATACCGACAATGATGGCAAAATGGACAAAAGTTCTGTCTTTATCGATAAGCTGATTCTGCCCCGGATGATTCTGTGTGTCGATCACGAATTGCTGGTTAATGAAACCGATACCTACGATATCTATAGCTATAAGGATACGAACGGCGATGGGGTAGCCGATGCGAAAAAACCTGTCTTTCAGCTTGGGAAAAAGGCTCCCGGTAACCTCGAACACCAGCGGAGCGGCCTTGACTGGAACCTCGATAACTGGATCTACGTAACAGTCGATCCGGTGCGGTATCGCTATAAAAACGGTGTACTGAAAGCCGATTCGCTTCCGAGTGGATCGAATGGCCAGTGGGGTTTAACGCACGACAACTACGGCCGTCTGTTCTTTTCGCGGGCGGGTGGCGAAATTCCGGCATCGGGTTTTCAGATCAATCCGGCCTATGGTGCCCTTGAGTTTCCGGATCAGTATAGCGAGGAGTTCAATGCCGTATGGCCGATCATTGCCACGCCCGATATTCAGGGAGGTTTACGACGGTTGCGGCTTCCCGATAGCACGCTGAACCATTTCACGGCTAGTAACGGACAATCCATTTTTCGGGGCGATAAGCTTCCGGCCGACCTGGTCGGCGATTACCTGATTGGCGAACCTGTTGCCCGGATTATCCGTCGGGCTAAGGTCATCAATACCAACGGGAAACTGACATTAGAAAATGCCTACAAACAACAGGAGTTTATCGCGTCGACGGATATGAACTTCCGGCCGGTCAATACCTACACCGGCCCCGATGGATGCCTGTACATTGTCGATATGAACCGCGGAATCATTCAGGAGTCGCAGTGGACACCGAAAGACAGTTACCTTCGCCCGCAGATTCAGCGGCTAGGACTCGACAAAAACGTACAACACGGCCGTATTTACCGATTGGTACATGATGGCATGAAACCGGGGCCGAAACCCAAGATGCTTGATGAATCGGCCAGTAAACTCATTACCTACCTCGATCACCCAAATGGCTGGTGGCGCGACAATGCGCAAAAGCAACTCGTGATCCTGGGCGATCAATCGGTTGTTCCTGTTCTGAAGCAAATTGCATTAGGCGAGCAGGGCTCGCTGAGTCGTAAACCGTCAACGCTGGGACGACTTCATGCGTTATGGACTCTGGAAGGACTGGATGCCATCGATAAAGACGTGCTGTTTACGGTGATGAAAGACGAAGCTCCGCAACTTCGTCGGGCAGCTATCTGGATCAGCGAACGCTATATCAAGCAGGGTGATGAGCAGGTACTGGACAAGGTGAGTGTGCTTAAAAATGATCCGAGTTATGATGTCCGTACGCAATTGGTTTTATCGACCCACGACAGCAAATCGGCTAAGGCTAAAGCCCTTAATAATGAAATCATAGAGCAGAACACATCGATTGAAATGCTGGCCGGCGCCCGAAAAAGCCAACTCAAGAACGACGCGGTTAAAACATACGGCCTTCGTTTGGGCAGACTCGAAGAATCGGACCGGAAGCTGGTGATGGCCGGGGCAAGTACGTTCAAAACATTGTGTGCTACCTGCCACGGCCCCGAAGGAAAAGGGCTGGCCGTTGGGGGAAGTAGTATGGTTGCTCCGCCCCTGTTTGGATCAAAACGAATTGTGGGTGAAAAAGATGTGCTGATAAAAATTCTGCTGCACGGTTTACATGGCCCGGTCGATGAGAAAAATTATCCGGATGTGATGCCGTCGATGGCAGCCAACGACGATGAATGGATTGCCTCTGTACTGAGTTATATTCGGTATGAGTTTGGCTATACCGGCAATTTCCCGCCAAGTCCACCGTCGACGACACCCCGCCCGGCCAACGGCGGTATTCCGCCCGAAGTGTTGAAACGCCGGAATTTCAAGCCTTTTGTTCAGACCGACGAGGTCAGGAAGATACGACAGGAAACGGCGGGTAGAACGCAGGCTTGGACACTGGCCGATCTGGAAAAAGCAGGCCAGTAATTTCCCGGAAGTAGCTGGATTGTAGCCCGGATTCTCGAAGGAAAATTGTTCAGTTTGAAAAATAAGACAAGCAACGAATCAGTTTTCTATAAAGCTGATCCATTCATTCATTTATCATGTACATCCGGAATATCATTGCAATCGGTAGTTTGTTACTGACACTAGGGGCCACTGCACAGCCAAACCCAGATCGCCCGGATTTGTGCCAGGGAGCCTATTTTACCGAACCGCAGGGGGCCGAAGCCTTACGTACTTTTGCGGGAACCTACCATGATCGGGCTACCTGGGAGACAAGGGCTTCACTGATTCGGCAGGGCATTCGCGACGGTATGAGCTTACCGAAAAAGCCGCAGTTTGCGCCACTTCGTCCAATCCGCCACAGCCTGAAAAAAATGAATGGTTATACCGTCGAGAATGTGGCTTTCGAGAGCCTGCCGGGTTTTTTTGTAACGGGTAATCTATATCGACCACTTAACGAAACGGGCAAATCGGCTGGAATTCTTTGCCCACATGGTCATGCCGCCAATCAGGATGCCCGTTTTCTGGAGCAGGCACAACAGCGATGTGCGATATTGGCCCGGATGGGTGCTGTTGTGTTCATCTACGACATGCTCGGCTATGGCGATTCGAAACAAAGTGCTCATAAAGTTCCGCAGGCTCTAAAACTACAGACCCTGAATGGGATGCGGGCATTAGATTTTCTAGCCAGCCTGCCCGACGTCGATACCGAACGAATTGGTATGTCGGGCGAATCAGGTGGGGGTACGCAAACGTTTCTGCTCACCGCGCTCGACCAGCGAATAAAAGTGTCGGTGCCGGTCGTTATGGTGTCGGCTCATTTTTTCGGCGGCTGCGTTTGCGAAAGCGGGATGCCCATTCATAAACGGCCAACCCATCAGACGAGCAATGTAGAAATTGCTGCACTGGCAGCACCCCGGCCCATGCTTATGGTGTCTGATGGAAAAGACTGGACCAAAAACACACCCGAAGTGGAGTTCCCCTACGTCCGCAACATTTACCAGTATTATGGGGCTGTTGACCGGCTCGAAAATGTGCATTTGCCCACTGAAGGCCATGATTATGGCCCCAGCAAACGCGCAGCTGCCTATCGTTTTCTGGCCAAATACCTCAAATTAGACTTAAATAAAGTCCTTAAAGATGGGCAGATTGACGAAGCCTCGAACACACTGCTAAAGCCAGAAGAGCTACAGGTATTCAATGCAGCTCACCCACGACCAGCCAGCGCCGTTGTGGGCGATGATGCAGTAATGGCATTGCTGAAGTAAGGCCATTTTGTGTTAGTGCCATGTCACGGTTCGTATGGGAGTTATGATTAACCGTGGCATGTGATTGCCTGCATAAGGCTACTATTACCTTATCGTTATCTTTTAGAAAACACGCAGTTCCACTGGCATTGGGGAATTGTAGTGATAGTCTACGGAATATGTAGAAAAATGGAAACACTCAAGTCTCGCTAAAATCTGTAACCATCAGACTACCAGCGGTTGGCATGGAATTGGCAACAAGGTTAGGTCAAATTAATAAACTAACCTTATAACCAACAGTAGTTATGGCAACGTTTGGAGAACGCATCGCAAATTTTTTTGGTGGAAACGATCTGGAAACACAGGAAGGTCTTCGTGGCTTGTTTGCCACTGAATTAAAAGATATTTATTACGCTGAAAAGCAAGCCGTAGACGCGCTGGGTGAGCAGGCTGATGCCTCTACGACCGATGAGGTGAGAAATGCTTTTTTACAGCATCAGGATGAAACCCGTAATCATGTTGCAAGGCTGGAGCAGGTATTTAGCAGCATCGGTATCGATGTTGAAGAAGGCTCCTGCGATGCAATCGATGGCCTGGTTGACGATGCCCAACGGGTTGTATCAAATACCGATTCAGGTTCATTAACTCGTGATGCCGGGCTGATCATTGCCGGGCAGAAAATAGAGCACCACGAAATTGCTTCGTATGGCTCGGTTGTCACATTGGCGCAGGTACTCGGCTATACTGAAGCCGCCCGATTACTTCAGCAAACGCTGGATGAAGAGAAAAATGCCGATAAAAAGCTAACAGTGCTGGCCGAATCGTTTGTGAACAGCCGGGCAGCGTCGGAGCGTGATGATGATAATGACGCTTATCGGAGCGATACGGACCGTGACAGCTTCAACCGGCAGAGCATAGTTAACCCGGATGGTACCCGTTATAACGACAGCTCCGTTGGTAGTTCGACTGAATCCGGTTATACTTCCCGCAACGAGGGCAGTGCCTTTGGTCTTTAGAATGACAGGAATCAGGTAGCTATACTGTCCAGGCTACATAGTAGTGAACAGAAACGGGCGACGTCATAATTTGACGTCGCCCGTTTCTGTTGACAAAACCTGTTCTGCCAATTTTCCTTAATGATCAGGATTTCTCAATTTGAGTAGTCCGACTCTTCCGGATTGTCTTCGGTGCCATCGTTATTGCCGAGCGAATCGCTATTGCCGTAGTTTGACCGGTCAGGCTCCATGTTAGGACTACCCGAAACGGCACCGGTGCCATCGTTGCCCGTAATTGCTTCCTCTTCATCGGTGGGCGTTGTTGGGGCTGAGAAGGCATCACCAGACAAATCGGTTGGGTCATATTCTTCGGTCAGCATTTTTCCCTCATCGGGCGTTTGAATGGGTCCGCCCGTATCTGGCCTGAACGTTTGTCCCTGTTCATTCAGCATCGCATCCTGGTTCGTGTTTTCCATATGATCGTTAGTATAGCGGATTGGGTAAACAGCTTTCGGGTAGTTCGTAAAAATTCAGCCTGGTTCAATAAGCTGAATAGGGTAACCGAAAGCCAACTACCATTATCCTCTTGTAAATACTTCCCAGAGCCGATTGTTCAGTTTTCCAGCGTACGTCTTAACATCTTTATGCGATGCATGGATCGTAAATGAAGCAAATTGATTGGCCGATGCTGTGAGTGGTTCAATCCGAACGGTTCGACCTGTTGTCCAGCGCCCTGCCAGTCGACGTACGGAGCCGGTTAAGCGAAGACCGGCATCGATCAGATCGACCTGGCATATTTCGGGATACTGAGCAACCGCTAATTCCTGTGAAAAACGTTGCAATTGACTGGCATCAAACCACGTTAACGTGGGAATTTGCAGGTGCTTTGTTTTTCGTTCGTTACGCAGAAGGAAACGTAATGACAGGAACGATTTTCCGGAGGACGGCCCGGCCAGTACCTGTAAGTCGAGGACTTCCAGTGGCTCCGTCTCAGATGCGGTGGCAAGTTCAATGTTCATAGGGAGTGATGAAAAAGTGTGAGCAGTAAACGGGACAAAGGTAGGAGATGTTTTGTTTCGTCTACACATAGATCATCTTTCGGGTTATGCCACCGTCCACTATGAAGTTCTGACCGGTAATAAAGTTATTTTCCGGCGCAATCAGAAACAGAATCATCCGGGCAATATCGTCGGCCTGACCCACGCGGCCAGCCGGGTGCTGATCGTGGTCTTCGGGACGAAGATCGTCGGGTTTTGCCTTTGCTTTTTTTCGCAGTGCCGATACGTCGATCCATCCGGGACTAATAGCATTGACGCGTATATCAGGCCCCAGACTAACGGCCATTGAATGGGTCAGCGCCAGAAGCCCACCCTTGCTGGCTGTATACGGAAATGTGTCTGGTTCTGATTGAAACGCCCGTGTCGAACACATATTGATGATACTGCCTTTTTGCAAAGCCAGGTATTGCGCCGTGTGTTTGGCACAAAGAAACGCTCCGGTCAGATTTGTACCGATAACCCGGTTCCATTCATCGAGGGTTAATTTGTCGAGCGATTTTTCGATCATGATGGCTGCATTGTTGATCAGCGCATCGATCTGGCCGAAATGAGAAAATGTCTGTTCAGCGGCCTTCCGAACATTCACCTCACTGGATACATCGCAGGAAACGAACAGGATCTGCGCCGATGAGGCTTTGAACGCTTCCCGAAGTTCTGCCAGCGCGTCGGTGTCGGTCTCCCAAATGGCTACGCGGTATCCATGAGTGAGTAAATACTGGGTGGCAACCCGGCCGATACCCTGGCCTCCGCCTGTAATGATAGCTGTTTTCATAGAAGTTGGATAAACCCTTGAAACGTTCAAACGATACAGATTGGTAACACAATTAGATAATGTTGGGTTAACTAAACCGTATCCTTATCGAACGGGATACTTTATTTTCCATGCTTCAAATTGCTTTTTCGCCGGTCTATCGGCTCCGATTGCCTGAGGGCCACCGCTTTCCGATGCTTAAGTATGAATTGATTCATGAACAGTTACTTTATGAAGGAACATGTACTGACGATAATTTTTTTGCCCCTCTGCCCGTTGACGACCACTGGGTGCTGGGCGTCCATACTGCCGAATATGTAGGAGCATTGAAAACCCTTACGGTGGCTCCGGCCATGGTGCGTCGAATCGGTTTTCCATTGACCCCCGAACTCATTGAGCGGGAGTGGATCATTACGCAGGGAACCATTGACTGCACCCATATTGCCTTTCGCGACGGAGTAGCCATGAATGTTGCGGGCGGTACACATCACGCGTTTCCTGATCGGGGGGAGGGTTTTTGTTTGCTTAATGATGTTGGCGTGGCTGCGCACTATCTGCTGGCGACAAATAAGGCAAGAAAGATTCTGGTCATCGATTTAGATGTCCATCAGGGCAATGGTACGGCGGTAATGTTTCAGCAGGAACCACGTGTATTCACCTTCAGTATGCACGGGAAAGATAATTATCCACTCAAAAAAGAGCAGTCGGATCTGGATGTTGAACTGCCGACAGGTATGGCTGATGAAGCGTATCTGAATAGACTCTACGATCTTTTGCCGGATCTGATCCGACGCGAAAAGCCTGATTTTCTGTTTTATGTGTCGGGCGTGGATATTCTCAAATCAGATCGGCTGGGTAAGCTGGGTGTAAGCCGGCAGGGTTGTAAAGCGCGCGATACATTTGTCTTTGAGCAGGCGATCCATTTTGGGTTACCAATTGCCGTTTCTATGGGCGGTGGTTATTCACCCCGCCTGACCGACATCGTTGAAGCGCACTGCAATACATTTCGGATAGCTGCCGATCTGTTTTTCTGACCCTTCTGCAATTTTATATCGTCAACTAAGTGCGAAAAAGTAACGCAATCAACGTTCCTCAAGCGCCCTTTCCTATACTGTTATTTTAAGTTTATAGAAGCAGGTTTTATCAATACACCAATTATAGGCTGGTAAAGAAGCAGATTTTATCTTCCCTGCATTCATCGACAGTCGACGTTTTACTGCTCCAACGAAGCCATGCTAGTCTCGCTCCGTAATCCGAAATGATAGGTTAGACGCTACACTTTCTTCTCTGATTGAAAAGTATAGTAAATCTATAAATATACTAAATGATAATATAATGGTATAAATAGTTTATCAAATATTACTTTTAGGTTTATTTATCTGCTTTTTTTGTGAAACGCATTAGCACGCAGGAAGCGACTACTAAAAACGGGCATTTGCATGAAAAACATAGCCAATAAGCAGAAGATAAAACGACCTCATACAAACTTTGAGTAGTCTGCCGACTCTGTAACCAACTAGTCGGCATCTGCATGCCAATCAGCATACACCTGCTTGAAGGACTTCCCTAGTTAATCACCTTAACCCAACTAACTGACTATGATGAATCCGTACTTTTCACCCCCTTTCAAACTGATTTTTGCTTTTTTGTTGGTTTTGAGTTCATTATGCCCTGGCCCTGGCTTGTCTCAACCAAATCGACAAGCCAATAGTAATCACCAACCGGCTGACTTGCTACAGGTACGTGCTCCCGAAAACGAAAATCGAACCATCACAGGCACCGTAAAAAGTGAGACCAACGAGATCTTGCCTGGCGTGAGCGTCATGCTGAAAGGCACCAGCCGGGGTACGACAACGGACGCCAAAGGGATCTATAGCCTGACCATTCCAGACGAGACTGGAACCACTATTACGTTGATTTTCTCGTTCGTAGGCTACCTCAATCAGGAGGTACTTGTTGGGAATCGTTCTACGATTGATGTGCAACTGGCTCCCGATCAAAAAACGCTCAATGAGGTCGTCGTGGTTGGCTATGGCGTCCAGAAGAAATCGGATCTAACGGGGGCGGTTGGCACCGTCAAAGCGGAAGTGTTGCAGCAACGACCGGCCGCTTCGCTGAATCAGGGGCTGGCTGGCCGGATTACGGGGGTCAACGTATCGGTCAATTCGGGACGTCCGGGCGGTCGCTCCAACATACGTATCCGTGGTAATACGTCCGTTAGTGTGGCCAATAATCCACTTTATGTGATTGACGGGGTTATTCTGAACGCTACCGGATTAGCCAATGGCAGCACGCCTATTGATTACCTTAATCCGAATGATATCGCTTCCGTTGAGGTGCTAAAAGACGCTTCAGCGACGGCTATCTACGGGGCCAGGGGCGCAAATGGCGTTATTTTGGTAACGACGAAACGGGGTAGCCAGACTGGAGGACGGATCACCTATGATACGGATTTTAGTACCGGCGTACTTCCCCGTAAGATTCCTTTGCTGAACGCCAAAGAGTTTCTGCAAGTAGAAGATGTTGCCTATCAGAATGCCCAGAAATTCGATCCGGTTGGCTGGGCGGGGGGAAAGTATAAAGACCCTAGACTGAAACGAACGAATCCCTTGCTGTTTGATGCGAACGGTAATCCACTCTACGATACAGACTGGCAGGATGAATCCTTTCAGAAAGCATTCACCCAAAACCACCAGTTGGCTTTTGCCGGGGGGAATGCTAAAGATAGTTACGGCATCTATCTGGGTTACCGGAACGAAAACGGCCTGGTTAGGGAGTCGTATCTAAAGCGATTTGCCGGTCGGTTTGTGTTCGATAGCCAGCTTAAAGACTGGATAAAAGTAGGCGGTTCCTTAAGTTATAATGATCAAAATGAAAATCAGGTCGATCCACTGGGTAATGGTGGCATTATTGTCATGAGACAAGTACTGGAAGCGCTTCCCATTATTCCGGTCAAGTATCCAGATGGACGATGGGCAGGCAATGAAGACTACCCGGGTATGGAAGGGGGCGGTAATCCGATCAATATTCTGAAGGATCGGTTTTATTACCTGAAAACCCAGACGATGCTGGGGGATGTGTACGCCAACCTTAAACTGACCAAAGACCTCGAATTACGAACCACACTCGGCATCAACATTATCAATCAGGAGACCGATGAGTACAATGGACGTACGCTGAACTATATATCCCGGAATCAGCTTGGAACGGCCAGTGTTACCAATGAACGACATAATTCATGGCAGGTTGAAAACTATCTGACATATAATAAACGGTTTGCCAAACAGCATGCTCTCACAGGGTTGTTAGGAATAGCCTGGCAACATGTTGATCGGTTTACCAGTCGAGCGGCTACCCAGAACTTCCAGGACGATTATTTTCAGTTCTATAATTTAGGCGCCGGTTCAGTGCCACAAGCGCCCAGCTCTAGTGCAGTCGGTTATGGATTAAACTCGTATTTCGGTCGGATGAATTATGGGTTTAAAGACAAGTACTTAGTCACCTTCACCGGGCGTATCGATGGTTCATCGAAATTCGGTGCGGCCAATCAGTATGCCTTTTTCCCGTCTGCTGCATTGGCATGGCGGGTCATTGAAGAAGGTTTTATGAAAAACGTTCGGGCCGTTTCTAATCTGAAACTACGGGCCAGCTATGGCGTTACGGGAAACTCAGAAATCACCGCTTATCAGGCTCTGGCCGGACTGGGTAATTATGCCGTCATTTTTGGGGGAGCCCGGACGGTAGGCATTGGGGTAGGGCGACTGGCCAATCCGGACTTGCGCTGGGAAAAGACACAACAGGTTGATGCGGGGGTCGAACTGGGTCTGTTTCAAAATCGATTATCGCTTGAAGTGGATGTCTACCGGAAACTGACCAGCGATATGCTGCTCAATGCGCCGGTTCCGTATAGTAGTGGCTACGAAACGGTTACCCGCAATGTGGGTAGTATGGAAAACCGGGGCATTGAGTTCGCCGTGAATAGTGTCAACGTAAAGACCAGGGATTTTTCCTGGCATACAACGTTTAACATTTCCGTCAATAAAAATAGAGTGGTTAAGCTAACAGGCGGTTCCGACATTTTTATTGGCTCGACAGTCGTTCGCGAAAATGAGCCAGTCGGTTCATTCTTTGGGTTTGTTCGTCCGGGGGCGGGCACCTGGGGAACTGCCGAAGAGTCTGAAGCGGCTAAATACTTAAAAAGGCCAGGGGATGTCAAGTATCAGGATACAAACGGGGATGGGGTGATCAATAACAATGATCAAGTTATTATTGGAAAAGGTATTCCCGATGGCTTCGGTACGTTACTGAACAGCTTCAAGTATAAAAACTTCGATCTCACCGTCGACCTGCAATTTATGTATGGGAACGATGTGCTCTTTAGAACCCAGCGACCGACTGAAAATCGGCAGGGAATCGCGAATAGCCTCAAAACGGTCTTAAACGCCTGGACGCCCGACCATCAGAATACGCACATTGCCCAGTTAAGGCCCGTATCGGCTGGCTACGACACCAATGATGATACCCGCCATATATATGATGCCTCGTTTATACGGGGGCGTAACCTATTACTAGCCTATAACTTCTCTCCGTCGATCACGGAAAAAATACGGCTTAGCCGACTACGGGTGTATGCCTCCGTGCAGAATTTTTTCCTGAAAACAGCTGAATATAAGGGCTATGACCCTGAAGTATCGACGAGTGGCAGTGCCTTTGATCAGGGAGTCGTTTCGTTTGACTATCCCAAACCCAGAGTATTTATGATTGGTCTCAATATTGGCCTGTAAACTATCCCCTTCACAATGACTTCAATACGAATTAAAACCGCCACCAAGTGGCTATTTTTTGCCAGCTTATTCCTGGCAGGATCAGCTTGCTCCGATTTTCTGGCAGAAAGCGATAAAAGTAATTTTACCACCGACAATTATTTCACCAAACCGGAGCACGCGACCAGTGCCATCAATGCCATTTATGACAATTTAAAAAACACGACTGGTGGTGGATTTAATGGAGCACCCTGGATGATGCTGGAATTCGCAACGGGTTTGGCCAATACGGAATTAGGACAGGCCGTCAATAGCCTGTACGTTCGGAATTTGACCAATACATCGGATAATGAGTATAGCCGGGTGTATTGGGTCAGCTGCTACAAGGGGATTGCCAACGCAAACCTGGCCATTGCCAGGATTCCAGCGATTGCCATGGATGAAGTGGCCAGGAAGAAGGCATTGGGCGAAGCCCGTTTTCTGCGGGCTTACTACTACTATAACCTGGTTCAACTATTCGGGAAAGTACCACTGATTCTGGAGCCAATCGATTTAAATTCGCCGACACTCTACCCTGGCCAGTCCGATGAAGAAAGTATTTATAAGCAGATTGTCGATGACTTATCGGTGGCCGAATCGTCTGGATTACCGTTTCTGGATGCATCCGGACGTGTCTCGACAGGGGCTGCCAAATCCCTGTTAGCTAGTGTCTACCTGACCATGGCCGGCTATCCGCTACAAAAAGGAGCCGAATACCATAAAAAAGCAGCGGATAAGGCGAACGAGGTTATCTCGTCGAATCAGTACAGTTTATTTACAACGTATGACGATTTACATAATCCCGCCAAAAAGAACATTGGGGAAAATATTTTTATGGTGCAGTTTACGGCGAATATTCAGCCCTCTGGTTGGCAAACGTCCATCATTCCCTATAACCAGGGAATCTCGGCTTACTCCGATGAAACAGGGGCTATTTTCGCCCAGAAGGAATTCGTAGAGTCCTACGAAACAGGGGATTTGCGCGCTCAGGAAAAGCAATTCTATTATCGAAGCTATACACTAAGTAATGATCGCAGCAAGACTATTGATTTAGGGGGGTATTATATTTATAAACATTTCGATACGCAAGCCCATCTGACAACGACCAGCAGTGATCTGAACTGGCCTTTGTATCGCTTTGCGGAAGTCTTGCTGATCTATGCCGAAGCGGCCAATGAAGTGTCTGGTCCCACCACGGCTGCCTACGAGGCCGTTAACAAGATTCGGCGAAGGGCGAAATTACCTGATCTGGCCGGCTTAACGAAAGAGCAGCTCCGGGAATCGATCTGGCGGGAGCGTTGGTACGAACTGAGCTTCGAGAATAAAACCTGGTTTGACATGGCCAGGCTTCGTAAGGCCTTCAATGAGTCCACCCGAACATTTGATGATTTTGTTGGGCACAAGTTTTCATATGGGCCTGTTCTCAAAGAGAGAGAATTGTTGTTTCCTATTCCTACGGCCGAAATCAGAAACAATACCAAATTGCAGCAAAATAAGGGCTATTGATCCAGTAGGATGCTGATTTCAGGACCGTTACTGATTTAAATCAGTAACGGTCCTGAAATCATTATTTGATATACAGTATCCTTGCCAATGTACTGAGTCATGCCGATGCCAAGGGGAAAGTAGGAGCCGACAGAAAGTAAATAAACAAAAAGGTCGTCCCGTATGAGCGAGACGACCGATGCGTCAGGTGGTCACCAACAATGTGGATAGAATTTTAACAAAGCTACTTTAGCCTAATTGAGAGGGCAATACCCGGATTCGGGTATATTTATAGACCGAGTAGACTATAGTCCAGTTTCAACAGCGAATCGTACTAAATCGGCTATCGTATTGATGCCAAGTTTAGCGTGAATGTTCTTCCGATGGGTATCAACGGTGTGCTGGCTGAGGTGTATCTTATCCGCTATCTGAGGGCTGCTCAATCCGGCTTTTATATACCTGATAATTTCAACCTCACGGGGAGATAGTTTGTATTTTTTCAGAAAAACGTCATCAGCGTGGTTGCTAAATTGTTTCTTGTCAGCAAGTTTGGGATCGAAATACATTAACCCCTGCGCCACCGACCTGATAGCCGTTAGCAACTCATCTTTGCTGGATGTTTTTAGCATATACCCTGATGCTCCGGCTTTTCGAAAATCTTCAATATACCGATTCTCGCCATACATACTCACGATCAAAATTCGTTGAGTACCCAGTTCAACTGTCAGTCGGCGTGTGAGTTCAAGGCCGTCAATTTCGGGCATATTAAAATCGATGATCAGAACATCAGGCTGAAGTTTGACTACCTGTTCTGTGGCTTCGCGGCTGTGGTAGACCTGGCCTGCAATAAGTAGGTCAGGAACATCGGCAAGCATCAGGCTCAGTCCATCGTTGAACAGACGATGGTCATCAATAATTAAAATACTAATGATGTTGTCCGACTGCGTCATAAGGAATGTCGAGCATGACGGTATAACTCTGAGCGTTGCTATCCGTAGTTAATACGGCATGCAGGTATTCTGCCCGATAAGTTATGTTTTTTTGCCCAATTCCTGTAGTCATTTGATCAGAAAAAACTACGTTCAATTGTTTATTATCCAATGGAGTTTCTACAAGTAGACTTAATTGGCGGGTATGATAGCCTAATTGCACGATTGCTAATCCAGGCCCACCGTGCTTAAGCGCATTTTGAACCAGCTCGGCAATGATTCGGTAGGCAACCAATTCGCGCTCGGGTTTTAACCGACGAACATCGCCAAAGAGAATAAACTCAAAATCGGTTTTAGAGGAGCGATTGGCCCGATCTACAAGCTGTGATACAACATCGGGTAAAGCATATTTCTCGAACTCAATGGGCATCAGATCATGGGTGATGGTCCGGAGGTCGTTACTGGCTTTGTCAAGCAGGCCGTATGCGCGTGCCACTTCAGGCATTTCAGTGGCTACCGTGAGTCGTTCCTGGGCTATTCCTAATATACCTTTAATCGCGGCTAGTGTATTTCCCACGTCATCGTGCAGGTCTCGGGCAATACGCCGACGTTCTTCCTCCTGAGTGGCCAGTGTATTAGTGAGTAATCGCCGTTGTCTGGCGAGTTTCTGCCGGTTATAACTAATTATCAAAAAGGCAATGAACGAAGCAATCAGTAATAAACTCAGAAGCCAGAACCACCATTGTTGCCAGAAGGGTGGCTGAATCGTTATCTGTAGTTTCGTAATAGGAGTCAGTTGGCCGCGAGCATCCATCGCCCGAACATGAAACACATAATTGCCGGGTGAAAGCTCGGCGTAGCGAACCTGATTGGCATTGGAAAGCGGAACCCAATCCCGGTCAATACCAGATAAATGGTAGAAAAACTGATTTTTGCCCCGGCTGAAATAATCTAATGCTGCGAGGCCAATCGAAAATGTGTTTTGCTGGTGGGTTAAATTTACAGTGCCCGTTTCACCAACGAATCCGTCGGACTTAAAAGGTTGATCATTGACCTGAAAGCTTACAATCCGTACCGGCACCTTGGCTTTATAAATCTCTAACTGATCCGGGATAAAGTGATCCAGCCCATGTACGCCACCAAAATAGAAAGTCCCGTCTGTGCTGATCATGGCCGCATGACTATTATATTCCCGACCTTTCGTAGACACTACCGAACTGGCTTTCCCTTCATCTGGAAAAAACTTGGCCAGTCCATTGTTCGTACTTAACCAGAAACGCCCTTTTCGGTCTGGTAGCAAACAGTAAATGACATCGTCGGGTAATCCTTCCCGAACGGTATACGTATGAATTGCTTTCCGGGTGGCTGGGTCGAAACGAACCAGGCCGCGATCAGTGCCAAGCCATAAACAATGGCGGATTGAATCCCGGTAAATCGCCATGATGTTGTGGCCAGGCAGGGTTACATAGTCCTCCGTGAACTTGCCCTGCTGGTATCGGTAAACAATAAGATCCTGATCGCGCCGACCCGTATATAGCAGGTTCGTTACCGGATCAAAATACAAGGAGCCGAAGTAGGTGCCTTCAGGATCAATCCGGCTTATTGGTTTAAGATCAGGACTTAACAAGTACAAACCTCCGTAAGTAGCCATGACAAAGCGGCCATCGGGTAGTTCCAGAAGCCCTCTGGCAAAGCGGCAGTCAGGTTCATCACACAACGGATTTGGTACCTGGATAAATCGATCCAGTTTAGGATCGTAGCGAAGGATTCCCTGTAAATTAACCACTAGAAATTGTCCGTTTAGCGTTCGAATAATTTGCCGGACATTTCCCTCCGTTGTGACACCCTGTTCGGCTGAGTAAGCTTTCATTGAGCCCGTCGTAGGGGAATAGTAACGGATACCACCATCGGTCGTTCCTATCCAGATACCGCCATGCTCATCTTCGCACAGACCTCTGATGGGGTGATTGTTGAGATCGGTAATGTCGGCAGGATTATCCGGTAGTGTTTCGATCGTGTAGGCATTCGGGAAAATCACATCGACGCCAAACGGATCGCCGTTTGTCCAGACCAATCCCAGATCATCGACATAAACATCGGCAATCTGGTTGGTTAATAGTGAATTAGCCTTTGTCGCGCCCGGTGTTATTTCGCGCAGTAAGGTCATCTTATCCGGATCATAAAGCCATACACCTGACCCTTCAGCTCCTATCCACCAGCGTCCCTGCGCATCTTCGTCCATACTAACCAGGCGATATTGAGAAATACCCAACCGTAGTGGATGATGACGAATCAGTTTCGTCAGGCTGGCATCGAACTCAAAAATGCCCTGTGGTCCGGCCAGGCAGTAATGACCATAATGTGGCCCTCGGACATGGCAATGATGAATGGACTGAAGTAAGCGTTCGGGGCGGTGCTCGCCAGCCGCCACGTTACGTATAGGTTGGTCGGTTGGCTGACCTGTCAGAAACGTAGTAAGTTGGTGCGTTTGGTAGTTATAACGGGCAAACCCCATTGGCAACAGGTAGATAAGCGCCTGTTGATCAACCTGATGTTCGATCCACTCGGTAGTAATACTGAATTTTGGTTTTACGGACGGATTAATGTTCGTTTTTCGCCCGGTTCGGTAATTCAGCTTCATAATACCCTCTCGGTTGCTGGCATACCAAACCGTTGAATCATCGGCAAAAAAAGGCTCCTGAAGCGCTGGAAGGCGTTTGCCTTGCCGGTCGGTAGCGTATATTCGCTGGAAGGTATTGGTTCGGCGGACATACTGATTCAGGCATTCTTCGGTACCAACCCAAAGATCGCCGGAGGGCGTTTCTACAATCCCTCGAACCTCTCCTTTACCAATCGTTGTTGAATCCCGGTCGTTGAATCGATAGACGGTGAATTGTGTACCATCAAAGCGATTCAGGCCATTTTGGCTACTGATCCACACAAATCCGCGCGAATCTTTACGAATGTAGAAACACGATCCTTGTGATAATCCGTCAATAGTGGTCAGGTGGCGAATTGCAAATGGTTGTTGTGCCAGGCTGGGTTGCAATAGAGCAATAAAAATGAAGAATAGCCAGCGCATAAACAAGTGGAGAAAGAGGATCTAAATCTAAGCGAGAATAAGGAGTTGTGAAATACCATGAACCCGGTATTTCGTTAAGAAGTATGCGTTTTAATAAAGAATAGCTATGCGATTGTCTAACCAGTGTAAAGCTTAGCCTATTCTATATATTCGGAATCGATTCGGTCGTATCTTGCTGCCCAAAACGGACCGATGGTAATTGATCGGCCCGTACTTCCTGTGACCCAATGAAAATTAGCGAAACGGAACAATGGAGTTCGTTTTGCAGACTCTATGAAGCAAAATATTGTTAAAACCCGGCTCAAAAATGGCCAGCCTGTATTGGGCGTTCTCTCGAATAGCACCGACCCTACCGTTGCCGAACTCTGCGGCTTTTCGGGTCTTGATTTTTATATGATCGATGGGGAGCATAGCCCCGTAACAACAGCGCAGGTGCAGGACATTGTGCGGGCCTGTGAACTGAGCGGTATTACGCCTTTAGCCCGTGTGCGGAGCAATGACCCTAAACTGATTTTGCAGTTTCTGGATTCGGGTGTGATGGGTATCATGATGCCGGGCGTTAAAACAGTTGCGGAAGCTGAAGCATTGGTTCAGGCGGTGAAGTATCCACCGTTCGGTAAGCGCGGCTTTGGCCCGGCCCGATCGTCAGACTATTTGCTGGGAGAAATGAATCAGGGAGAATACGTGAACTTTTCTAATGAGCAAACGCTGGTTTTACCACAAATTGAAGACCGCGAAGCCATTGACAATCTGGACGATCTGCTGACAGTTGAAGGCGTTGATGGATTTGTGATCGGGCCGCGCGATCTGGCGATGTCGATGGGGTATTTTGATGGACCCGGTCATGACGAAGTAAAGCGAACGATAGCGGGTGTTGTCGAGAAAATCCGTAAAGCGGGCCTGATCGCTGGCACGACCGCTGCTACCGGCGATCAGGCAAAAGCTTTGATTGACCGGGGTGTTTTGTTTTGTCTGAATTCATTTGCTGGGCTGCTGAAATCTGCCGCTGGTGAATTTATGAAAGGACGATAAAGAAGAATAGGGTCTTTGCCGTAACACATCTACTGGAAACGGCAAACCACCTATTGAGACCTGCACACTGCCTACTGCCTTTCGTATGTACAAACTTGGTATCGACATCGGCGGAACATTTACAGACCTGGTCCTTCTTAATGAAACGACCGGTGAGCTTAATTTTAATAAAACGTTGACTACCTACGATAATCCTACCAATGGTGTTATTGCTGGTGCAACAGATTTACTGAGTCGGGCAGGACTTCAATTTCCCGACATTGGCACGATCATCCACGGGACCACCCTGGTTACGAATGCCATTATCGAACGAAAAGGCGCTAAAACCGGCCTGATAACCACGCGCGGATTTGAAGACGTTCTCGAAATAGGGCGCGAATATCGCTACGACGTATATGACCTTCAGATTACCATGCCGGAGCCGCTGGTGCCGCGTACTTTGCGATTTGGGGTTTCGGAGCGGGTAGATTATCAGGGAAATGTGCTGACTCCGTTGATGGAGGACGATGTCGCTCACATTGTTGAAGAACTTGTTGGGCGGGGCGTTCAGTCGATAGCGGTCTGTCTGCTCCAGTCGTTTACCAATCCTGTGCACGAACGGGCGCTGGGCAATTTCATCCGGCAGCGTTATCCGGAGATTTATGTCAGTTTGTCGGTGGATATCATGCCCGAACTGCGTGAATACGAGCGCACCTCCACAACGGCAATGAATGCGTACGTGCAGCCGCTGATTGATCAATACCTGAATGCGTTGAACAGTCAGCTTACTGAAATTGGCTTTTTGGGTAACCTTCAGATCATGCTGTCGAGTGGGCGGCTGACTACCGTTGATGGAGCTCGGCAAAAGCCCATTCAACTGCTCGAATCCGGCCCGGCCGGGGGAGCTATGGCTGGTGTGTTTTTTGGGAAACTTACGGGGCATACTGACATCGCTACCTTCGATATGGGAGGAACTACGGCGAAAACATCGTTGATTTTTAATCATCAGCCTGAACTGACAAACGAGTTTGAAGTAGCTCGTGTAAGTCGATTCAAAAAAGGCTCTGGATTGCCCGTCCGAATCCCATTGATTGATATGACTGAAATTGGCGCCGGAGGCAGTAGCATTGCTTACGTAGACAAACTTGGTCTGTTGAAAGTAGGTCCGGAAAGTGCGACGACCGAGTCGGGGCCAGCCTGCTATGGACGAGGAGGCACACGGCCAACTGTTACCGATTGCGACCTCTTGCTGGGGTATTTAAACGAAGATTATTTCCTTGGTGGCAGCATCCGCTTAGACAAGGCCGCAGCTCAGCACGCTGTAGAAGAGCATATAGCCAAACCTCTTGGCATTAGTGTTCGGGAGGCCGCAATGGGTGTTCACCGAATTGTGAACGAGAACATGGCCAATGCGGCCCGTGTCCATATTCTGGGGAAAGGGCATGATCCCCGTAACTACAGTTTACTGGCCTTTGGTGGAGCTGGACCCGTTCATGCCTTCGATGTAGCACGGTTGCTGGGATCGCCGGAGTTGATTATTCCGGTTGGAGCTGGCGTAACATCGGCGCTTGGTTTTCTGGTATCGCCGACTGCTTCCGAACGGGTTCGCAGTTACGTGTGTCCGATTGCCCGTCTCGATTGGGCACGGCTGAACGATGTGCTTGCCGATATGGAAGAGGAGGGTTTTCATTTTCTGGAGCAAACAGGCCATAAATCAGCTGAAGCTACCGTCACACGTATGGCTGATATGCGGTATATGGGGCAGGGACATGAAATTTCGGTCAGAGTTCCCAATGGAATTCTTTCGCCCCTGTCAATGGTCGAACTCGAAGCCAGTTTTGGCGAAGAGTATCAACTTCGGTTTGGTACCACAATCGACAATGCCGTTATTGAAGCGGTTACGTGGCGTGTTATGGTTAGTAGTCTTCCTGTATTCTTTAGCCCTAAGCGAGCAAACATCGAGCAAAAGCGGATTGAAGGCGGTAAAGATTTTTCGGGATTGAAAGGATATCGACAGGTGTATTATAGCGGAGATACCGTTCCCTGTGCCTGTCCGGTTTATGATCGCTACCAAATCCGGCCCAACGAATATTTATCCGGTCCGGCTATCATCGAAGAAGTAGAGTCGACGGTCGTTATTGGCAATCGAGCGTATGTGCGGATGGATGAGCACAGAAATCTGATCATTAGCCTGAAACGATAAGCCACTATTGATCCATGGTTTATCGATGCTGGTAATGAGTTCGGCGTAGAATAGAGTCTTCCTAATTATATTCAGTCATGCAGCCAGCAGATCCAGTTAAAACTTACGATGCCGTTACGCTCAGTATTCTATGGGCGCGGCTATTGGCTGTTGTCGATGAAGCGGGTATTACGTTGAAACGAACGGCTTTTTCGACGGGCACCCGCGAATCGAACGACTTTGCTATTGTGCTTATGGATACCGATGGGAATTCGGTGGCACAGTCAGCTACCAGCGTGCCTGCCTTTATGGGTGTGCTGCCGATGTTAACGAGAGCTTTACTGTCCGATTACTTCCCGGCCGATACCTGGCAGGCTGGCGATGTGGTTATAACGAATGATCCCTGGCTTTGTGCAGGTGCGAAAGCCGACGTGGGTTTAGTTACTCCTATTTTTCGGTCGCAAAGCGATTTCGGCGCTATGAAATTGATCGGTTTCATTGGCTGTATTGCTCACTCCCCCGATATGGGCGGTATTCTTTGGGGAGCAGGAGCTCGTGATTTATATGAAGAGGGATTGTTAATTCCGCCGACCAAACTGTATGAGGCCGGAAAGCCCAATCAGTTAATATTCTCGCTTATTGAGGCTAATGTCCGGGCCGCACAGCAAACCCTTGGCGACATTCGGGCGCAGGTTGCTGCGAGCGAGCAGGGGATTCGCTCGCTCATGCGCATGATGGATGGACATCAAATGGATGATCTCGTGGCTTTGGGCGATCAGGTGATTCGGGCATCGGAACAGGCAATGCGGGAGGCCATCAGGAAGGCTCCCGATGGAACGTATCATTATTTTTATCCGGCTGATGGAGATGGCCTCGACGAACCTGCACATATCAATTGTACCGTCACGATTCAGAACGATGAGATACGTGTAGATTATGCCGGAACGTCAAAGGCACACTCACTGGCAATAAATGCCGTCTTTAACTACGTATATGCTTATACTGCCTATCCGATTAAATGCGTATTCAGTCCGGATGTTCCATCTAATGAAGGCTCATTTCGACCCATCAGGGTTTCGGCCCCGAAAGGCTCGCTGCTAAACGCCCAGCGACCGGTTCCTTTGGGTGGGCGTTATGTGACGGGTAATCTGCTTCATGCTCCCTTATTCGGTGCTCTGGCGCAGGCCGTACCCATGCAGGTGCAGGCCGATTGCGGCTCTGCCTGCTGGAGCATTGTTTTGAACGGCCAGAAAGAAACGCTCGTAAAGACAAAAAAGGGGATTGAAAACCGGAAGATGGAATTCGTTGAATACTGTTTCCTGAATGGAGGCTATGGCGCTCGCCCAACCATGGATGGTATTAACACGTTAAGTTTTCCGACCAATGTAGCCAATGTTCCGATTGAAGTGCTGGAACGGAATGCACCGGTGCTGGTTACCGAAAAATCGTTACGGGCCGGAACCGGTGGGAATGGTCGATTTAGAGGAGGCTTAGGGCAAACATTCAGCTTTCGCATGGTTGGCAGCGAACCAATCACGATATCGATACTGACCGAAAAACTAAAAACTCAGCCACATGGACTTTTGGGTGGCGATGCGGGAAAGGGCGGTGCTCTACATAGCACACCAGAGCGGTTTTTACCACCCAAAGGTCTGGCTAAATTACGTTTTGGCGAGGAAGTAATCCTCCAGTTGCCTGGGTCGGGCGGATATGGCCCGGCAACTGAACGGGAACTGTCCGCCATTGAGCGAGATCGGGATTTGGGGTATATTATTGATTAAATAGAAGGAAATTTGTAGTTATTCGATGAAATAAAATAGTCTAAAACCTTTCAGGTAGCTGGCAGTTATCAGTACAAAGCAAAACTGAATAAACTAATGAATAGAACCGACGAAAAGGCGCAAGCCATTAACCTGCCGCCGGTCTATAATCATGTTGAAAAACACGGTGCTTTCCCAGAGATTTCTCACGATGAAAACGCCCGTTTCAATTTTCTGACCAATCTCAATCGACATCTTGCCACTGTTGTAAAACCAGGCAACAAAGTGGCTTTCGACAAACGTATAAAACCTTGGTTTCAGGCGCGAACCGGCCATGATTTTCATACACCGGCAGAGGTAAAAGAGGCTATGCAGCAAGATACATACTATCAGATGTCGAGCGCATTACGTCGAGCAACGCTGGAAATGACGCAGCAGGCAAGTCGGTCTATGGTGCTACGCCAAATTGATAGCCTTGCCGATAAAGCCAGCTATTATAATGACCAGCGCCCCGAAACACTAACCCTGAATCCGGATCTGGAAATACCTCATTACCTGAAGGTAGTAGACTATCACTGTTTACCCGGAGGTTACTATACTGAATACATTGCCGGAGATGTAGCCAATGCAGCAGCTGAAGATGCCAGTTTTTTTGTGACAACATCGGGCGAATTTGGCGAACTTTCTGATGGTAGCGGTAAAGCCCTGGTTAACTGGCTGACGCACAATTATCCAGAATTCAAGCCCCGTCGCATTCTGGATATAGGCTGTGGAGCAGGTCTTAATACGCTGCCCTTAGCGATAGAAAACCCTGATGCTGAGGTAATAGGCATTGATGTCAGTGCGCCAATGCTTCGCTATGGACATGCACGTGCGGTTTCGTTGGGAGTCGAAAACGTTCGGTTTATACAAGCGAATGCCGAAACGATTCCCTTTGACAATGACTCCTTTGATTGGGTTCAGTCGACCATGTTTCTTCACGAAACCTCGATCAGGGCTATAAACAATATTGTCCGGGAAGTTTATCGTGTACTAGCATCCGGCGGATTGATGCTTCATGTAGAGCATGCACAGAATACGGCCGAGATGTCTTTATTTGACCAGTTTATGCGTGACTGGGATACATTTAATAACAACGAACCATTCTACCGTGTTATGCATCAAATGGATAAAACGGAATGGATGAAGTCGGCCGGTTTCCAGTCTGATAACCTATTGCAATTTGGAATTCCTATTGTCAATAATAACCACCAATTAGTAGGAAATGGCTTCCAGGCCCGGCAAAACGTATTTGGTGCCTGGAAATAAATCCAATGAGTTGGTTACGGTTTTTATTTTAAATGCATCTTTTTAAAACAGAAATCATAAACTGTCATTATGATTAATGAGATTCTGCTTTCGAATAATAAAGCGAAAGGCCAAAGACCTTATTTTTTTAGTGATGAAACAGTCGAACGAGTGCTAACTATTACGATGGCAGTAGCTGGTGAATTAGCCGTTACGCGCGAACGTTTAGATACCTTGGAACGATTGTTGCAAGTGAAACAGGTAGTAACCGATGACGAAATAGAATACTTTATCCCAACCCCCGAGCAGGCACAAAAACGGCAGCACTGGCACGCCGATTACATTGCCCGCATCCTTCGTATCGTACAACAAGAACTCGAAGCCATCCAACAACCGGATGAAAACAACCGAAATATGGAAGAAATCCTAGAAGAATTGGGAAGAAGCTAGGAAAATGAAAGTTATATGAAACCTTTTGTTGGGGATTTAGCAGTTAATACCTATAATTGGCCGGTCAAACAATATCCGCTGTTATAAAAAAGAACAGCTTTATTTCAACAAAGGATCATAGTTGAACTGGTTAACGGAAAAAGGATTACCAGCTATGGCTTTTAGCAGACCACTCCACACTAATTTATAAATATTTTTCCAACGGATAGTGCCTCTAAGGAATCTTAAAGCAATAGGCTGACTAGAAGACTTTTGGGTGATTGCAGCTTACCAGTGGAACCAATTCTTTGTAAAAAAACAGTCTTGTAGAGCAAATTTGACCGTCTTTGTGCTAAAGTTATAATAGCTTTGTGTGGCAAAAGAAACATTAGTCCGTCTAATAGCCATTTGAAGAATTATAGCGTTTAAGCACTTAACTGAAAAGTAGCAAAAACTACTTGACAAGTGGTTTGACCGTTCCATAAGTTTCTTTAATGGCTTTTGGGAGAATTAAAGTTTAGTTTGAAACATTGCGTCAAAATTAATTACGTACCTATGCGAACATTTATCCAACGACACCCCCTGCGGATGCTGGCTGGACTCGTGTTGCTGAGTTTTGCTGCCCCTTTCGGCACACAGGCCCAACAGGCCGACACTGTTCGGACTAATACCCCGACAACAACTAATCAATCGTACCCGCGAGAGAATATCTATCGCCTGGGCAAAGGAGTTTATACCGACACTTTACGTCGGGATGAATTCAAGGCTCAGGCTAGCGATGTGGCTGAGCTGGATGATTGCGATACCACATTTCAAACCTTTGTTCTGGTTCGCCGGCTCTCACCCTGGCGTGTTGGGCTGTATGCAGGACCGAACTTCGCTTATTGCGGTACCTGGGAAAATACGTTTGGTCCAACTAAACGGGATAATACCTTATACAACGGTGCCGGTTTTAACGTTACCGCCACTGTTCAGTATTTCTTTACCCCAGCTACCCGACGGCTTCGTTTTGCTTTAGGATCGGCTTTCGGTTATCAGAACTACATTACCCGAAACATTTATCGCGATTACCTATACGGATTGGCAGCTGCGCAAGGCGTTAACCGTGATCAGGTGACAATCCGCCAGCGTGCTTCGGAAGATATGTTCCTGACCGTCGGACCAGCTATCACGTTTACCCTGGCCCGGAGTCGTAAGAATCCTGATGCCACTACATTCATTGAGGCAGGGGCTTATGGTGGATTGTTCCGAACAGAAGCAGCTACCATCTCGGCTTTCATCCCATCGCAGGGTGGTATTATCTCAAGTGGCCCACTTGTTGAAGGCGGTCGACTGATTCGTACGGTCAATCCAAGTTCTAACCTGTATCACTTAGGGGCAATTGGAAATCTGGCCATCTTCTTCCCAATTGGACGCAATAACTGGAACATCGGTATCCAGGGACAAGGATTTATCACAAAACTGAACTACCTGATCGTTAACGGTCAGCAGGATGTTCTGTATGAATTCAAGCGTACACATGGTGGTTTCAGCGCTGGTTTAGCCGTACGTAAAGGCTTCGTTCAGAAAAAGCTGATTCCAAAAGCACCAACGGTTTGCCCAACCTGCGACTCGATTCCAGAACTCCGCGTGAAGTTTAATGGTAATACGCTTAAAGGTGTATCGCTCGCATTTGTTGACAGCACAAACGCACAGCAAATGCCGCCTGTTGACCTAAACGCACCCGCTCCTGTTATCAGCTGGCGCAGCACGACTCCCAATCCGAAGAACGAAACATTCACTGCCCGGTTGTATTACCGTCCGGACTCTGTAGTTGCCGGTTCTTCTGATCTGGTAATTGCTCAACTGGAAAACACAACGGATACAACACTGACATTCCCGACTGCTTATTTCTCGAAGGGTCAGGTAAATCCAGGTTTCTACTACGTAACGGTACACAACCGCCAGAATGCCAAGTGTGGTTCCTGTATGAGTGAAGTCGCTACGACGAGCTTCTCGGTTATTCGCCCAAAAATTCCACCTCGGCCTGAGTGCGAATACCGTCACCGTCTGGAGCGTCTGGAAGTATACTACCGTACTCCATACACACGTGAAGTGGCTAATGTCTGCTACTGTAATGGTACAATCACATCAGTTGGCGATACAGTTACCCGCCTACGCTACCGTGGTCTGAATCGCAAGCTGGCAACCAGCGCGATCGAGTTTGATACCAACACGGTTATCCTGAACCTTCGCGATCTGCCAGGTGATTTAGCTCAACAGTTCCAGGCTGAGAAAGCTAAAATCGAAAGCGGCAACGCAATTCGTTACAAAGGCCGTCGGGTACGTCCGCAAGTGCAGTACTTCAAAGCTATATTCACAGTCACGAAACTGCCATGCAACGGTCAGCCTGAACAGCCAGTGGGTAGCTTCAACACGACGATTAGCGACAACAGCTACTCGATCACTGACCTGAAGCCACTGACAGATGAACAGAAAGCCAAATTACTGGCACCGCCTGCACCGGTTAAGAAAAAAGCAACGCGTCGTCGGGCTGGTAACAGCGGCCGTCGGTCAGACGTGATGTTCGGTGTCGAATAGGATACGTAACAATAAAAAAAGCCGGAAGCCAACGCTTCCGGCTTTTTTTTACGACGAAAAGAGAACAAACACTATAATGCACAAGTACTAAAGATAAAAGCCAGCCTATACTGTAGGCTGGCTTTTATCTTTAGTACTTAATTTCAGTTATTGATTAACTGAAGAAGGATCTATTCTCCTTTTATACCAGTCGGCTAAGGAATAAGCAATCCTTTTACCCATTGCACTAGCGCTGAGTTCGACTTTATCGTTGGCATATTAGGGGCCAGTTGATTTGTCGAATTCGTGTTCAGCAACTGGCTGGCTTCAATTCTGGTAACTGCCTGAGCAAGCGGCTCTCTGCTTAAAACCTCATCGTAGAACCCTCGTTTAGCCTGTTGAAAACGCTTGGGAACTGTTGAGTCAATCGCTGTCAGGTCAATCGTGTAATAGCGAAAATAATTCTTTTTGCCAGTAAAGAAATAGATCTTCTCATATTCATCGGAAGGGCCAACAACAACAATTCGTTCGCATCGACGAATCGCGTCTTGAACGGCTTTATTTACGAACTGAATGCTAATGCTGGCAAATGACGATTTTCTCATAGTAAAAAATAAGTTGGGTTACCATCTCTATCATTGAGGTGATATACCTATCAGAGATTGTTGCAACAGTTTATTAACTCAGGCTATACATACCCAAGCTATACGTTATAACAAAGATTAGTGCTTTTGACTGCTGCTGCCAGTCAATCTATCTGAATGCCTGAATTGCCAGGCTAAATCGCCTGTTTTCACTGCTGAATATTCCCCCTTACCATGGATATATGGGTTTCCAGCCGATGAAGCAAGAATTCAGACCATTTACCTTACTACAGTAGGGGATAAATTCTCGCAACTAGAGGGAGCATGATATCTGGCTGTTATGGCTATAGGCTGCCCCTGACTCAGTTCCCAGTCCTGGCATGTGTCATTCCAGTCAAATTGTAGCAGATAGTCGCTCAGTTGGCCACTTTCACTTCTGAGAGAGATAGGTAAGGTGATAAAACGAAGCTTATGGTTCGGATTCTCAGGCAGAGCCATAAAAACAATCATAAGCTCATCGATACTGATGTAATAGGTTGGGTACTTACTATCCATAGACTTTCTCCGGCGGGTTATCGGCGTAAACTAATGAGTGGATTTCATAATTAACTGGCCGGCAACTACTGAGTAGCCAATTTCCCATGATAAGTATCTTCTCATTTGTTTAAATAATGGGTACTAATTCTAGCCAGGAAGTTTTAGGCCTTTTGGCTAAGGCAGAACAGTAGCCTGCTATATTAATAAAGCAACTGTACTAGTATAGACTGGTTGGCTATCAATTAGTAACAATGAGTTTATAGTTATTTGCAGGAAAATCTTTATGAATGGAATTTTTGCAGCAACTGAAGATTTGACGAATTCGCTTTTCGGGCTTACCCGGAAAAAACAAAAGCCCTATAATGCATTCCCACGCTAAATCTCTGTTAACTTAACAAGAGGGGTGAAGCACAGGGAAAGCACTACAGAGCCAATACGCACTTAAAAAAACAAGAAGAAACAGGAAGCAATGGTATCGTTTTTTCGGTTGACTGGTATGTCACATTAGCTATGTCAACACCGATTTCATTTCATGCTAAGTGCCGCTTTCTTGTATTTAGCTGTGCGGGCATCCTGAATGACACCTTTCCAGTTTAGTCCATACCCGAAATCATAAACGTTTCCTTCGGAGTCAATATAAGACTTCATGTCACGCGGAACATCTTCAGACTGGGCTTCTACAGTCTTCATGTCGGCTGGAAACTGCATCGGTAGTAAAGCCGATGGCTCACTGGCTCCTGTTAGAATATCCAGCAAAGCCTGATCCAGAACACCAAAGTGTGCCAGTATTGCATTCGACTGTTTTTCAAATTCTCCAACTACCGTTGGATTCGATACCTGTAGCGAAACAATTACAGGTTTGCCTTTCATTTTTGCGTAAGTGTCGTTCACCATGCCCAAGTCGGTACCGTTGATTGTTTTTGCCGTTTTGCCGTTGTAAGTCCGGTTGGTGAATTTTTCGAGCGGGTCGCCACCGCCGATGCTGGGATTACGTGTCCCCTGCGCTGTATAATCACCATATTGAAGACTTACAGGAACATAGCCGGTACCACCAGATTTTGCATCATCGCTATTGTAGCCACCACCTGAATTCGGACTTTGGATAAACACCAGTGCGTAATCAGCTTCGTCGGGATTGTCCGTAACGGTGAAGTACTTCTTGACAATGGCCAAATTGACAGGATATTCCAGCTTTTCGGGCGTTTCCATCCCCAGAAAATTGCGGCCTGCGGGCGTAAATCGTTTGGGTATGTACACTGTTTTTCCTTTCGTCAGTGGCAGGGCTTTTGCCTTATTTTTCAACAGCACGACCGATTGCAATTGTGTCTGGTAACCTGCCTGCATAAATTCAGGCTTACCGACTACACTACGAGACGTTTCTGGTTCGAGGTATGGGTTTTCAAACAAACCGACCTGAAAGATATTTTTCAGCAACCGTACTGCCGATTGTTCAAACCGTGCCCGCATTGCCGCTTCGCCTTTTTCTTTAACCCCCATTTTATAGGCTTCAATTACAGGCCCAGCATCGTTGTTACCACCAAATTGGTCGGCTCCCGCCAGTAGTACTTTATAGTGACGCTCCGGGACCGATAGTTTTTCAACACCCCACGATTTGCCCGTCAGAAAGACGTCAACGGCTGTTTCGTCGGCTGTTATCAGCCAGTCGGTGCAAACCACACCATCATAGTGATACTTGCCCCTCAATAAATCACCAATGATGTATTTATTGTAGCTATTGCCGACATTCTCGCCATATTTTTTGTCCTGATTGAACGAAATGGTATAATACGGCATGACCGCTGATGCCGTACCTGTTTTTCCACTGAGTTTGAAGGCACCTTCGGTGAAGGGGCGAAAATGCGATTCAAAGTTCTTCCCTGGATAAACGGCATATTTTCCATACCCATAGTGTGCATCACGACCACCTTCGCCAGAACCACCACCTGGCCAGTGTTTAACCATTGCATTTACACTGTTGTAACCCCAGCCTCCGGTTATTTCCTTTGCGCCGACTGAGGTCTGGAAACCATCAATGTAAGCGCGGGCCATGTCGGTAGCCAGTTGTGGGTCTTCACCAAAGGTGCCACTTACCCGGTTCCAACGTGGATCGGTTGCTAAATCGACCTGTGGAGAAAGGGCTGTGGCAATGCCCAGTGCCCGGTATTCAGTGGCGGCAATCTGGCCAAATCGTTTCACCAGATCCGGGTTGAATGTAGCGGCTAGTCCCAATGAACCGGGCCACATTGAAATTGAGCCACCAGCTCCGGCATTGTATTCGGCATCGGCTCTCGTACTGTGACGTGGGTCTGAACTACTGTTGATCGGAATTCCCAGACCAAGGCTTTCTACCAGTGCCTGAGCATTGTTATTCCACTGCGCGGCTGCTTCCGGACTTTGGACCGACGTAACCAATACATGGCGCAGGTTGTCTTTGGTCAAAAACTCCCGTTGCTGATCGGACAAGTCAGCTACATTCGCGCCACTTTGCGCAAATACTTTTCCGCCATATGTACCCGCAAAAGGTCCACCAGCTGGGGCTGGAATCGGCTGATGTTTGCTATAAAGCATTAGACCGGCAATTTGCTCAACCGATAATTTCGAGGCCAGGTCTTTGGCGCGGGTTGCAATGGGTAATCGCCAGTCTTCGTAGGGGTCCAGTTTGGCGTTTTTATTTAGGTCTTTAAACGCCAAAGCATCGACGGTTAGTAGCTTGACTCCAGAGGCTGGAGAGTACCCCAACGTTTGCCCATCTTTATTGATCACCTTGGTCCAGACTCCAATTTTAGTTTCCGTCCAGTTTTGACCAAACCCAATCGATACCGACAGCAACACAAGCAGACTGGCGGAGGTTATTACACGTCTCATACGTTAGTTTTAGGTTAATTAAAGGCATTGATATAGCCCAATCAATAGGAAGGGGGCCTGATACATTTCAGGACTTTTGCTCAGAACTGTGCCACGGTTATTAAGACATCAACAGTAACCGTGGCACGGTTCTGAGCAAAAGTCCTAAGTTCATTAAAATAATTATTTTTATCATGTACAGAATACAATTTACTACACAAATAGGACATCTAGATATTTTACCTAAAAATTGATAGCAGCTGCGTATTACAACCAGTATGTCAATTAAGTATCGACTCCATTAAAGCCGATTGTCGACAATGAATTCGGTTGACATTACTACCAACTAGCTTTTATTCTAAAACTTTGCTATAACAACCAGTGCTCCGGTATTAGGAGCGCTGGTTGTTATAGGTGAATACTGCTACTAAGCCTCAGGCGTATCATTTTATCTTGATTTTGGAGCTTAAAATTCCATTAAAAATTTGCCTCATGCCGGAAATAATTTTACTTATTTTTCAAAAAATATATTGATATAATATTTTTAAATACTTTATTATGAGATAGTTATGGTCAGTTTTAATGCTTTTTGTTGAAAATTTATTATTGAAATAATCTAATTTATGCATTAGAGGCTCCTGAATGTCGTTTGCACAAAACTTGTTTAAACAAATGTTGGTTATACCTTTGTTACACGATTAGAAAACATGGGAAATCAGTTCAAAAATGAACACCATCGGCTCATTGCCAACCTGCACCAGACTGATGGATACATCTTTAACCATTTTCAGCAGAAACTATCGCCGTTCGATTTATCGGTTCAGCAATACATCGCATTGCGTCGGTTATCGGAAGTCTATCCGAATAGTCTGAGTGCCGGTGAACTGAAAGAAAAAATGACTGATCTAAACTCAGACATGACTCGACTGACTGATCGGCTGGTAGCAAAAAGCCTGATTAGACGGGAGATCGATCCACTGAATCGTCGGCGGGTCAATCTGCGGCTTACGCCAGAATCGCATCAATTTGTCGAGAAAGTAGCACTTGAATTTAAAGATTTTGAATCGATCCTCAGCCACTTAACTGACGAGGAAGTCCGGATAATGAACACACTCCTTGAAAAAATTAGAAACCGTTAACATGAAAAAGTACATCATAGGAGTTGGATTGTGGCTAACAGGCATAGGCCTAACAGTTGCGCAGACAGCGCCAGCTGTGGTGCCTCTGGACAAAGCAATCCAACTTGCACTGCAAAACAATAAGGGAATTAAGCTGGCTGATTCGCGCACGCAGGCTGCCGAAGCTCATTTACAGGAGACAAAAGATCGTAGTTTGCCACAAGCTAATGCATCGCTGGCTTATTCACGTTACAGCCTGACCGGGCCGTTTTCGCTGGGAGCTGGCAGCGATGGAAAATCGGCATTGACGATACCGGCTGGCGCATTCAATGCAACAATGGGTGGAGTTACAATTAGCAAGGAAGTATTTGGAGGTTTTGCCGAAAAGTCGGCCGAGCGGTCGGCTGATTTGCTGGCTAAAGCGAGCCATCTGGATGCACAGCGAAATCGTTCCGAACTTGTCTATACGGTAACCGATGCCTACTACAACATTGTTAAGCTGGCGCGTTCGATTGGCGTTATTGAGCAGAATATCAAACAGTTCGACGAAAAAGAGCGTGAAGCTTCGAATCTACAGAAAGAAGGAATCGTGACAGCCAACGAAGTGCTGAAGATTCAGTTGCAGAAAAACAATTTGCAATTGAGTCGTTTACAGGTCGAGAAAGCCCGCCAGACGGCTCTTTACAACTTTAATTTGCTGGTTGGTCTGCCTGAAGACCAGACTATTGCGATTGATACCACGCTGGCCAATCCAGTCGTTACGGCCGAGCCCCTGAGTTCATTTCTGACACGGGCGGTGCAGGCCCGGCCTGAAGTACAGGCAAATAGTTTACGGGTTCAATCGGCTGAAGCGATGCTTCGCAATACGAAGAGTATTATGTATCCGCATCTGGGTGTATCGGCTGGCTACAATTACATAAACCCCACCGCTCAGGTTATTCCGGAGGGGGGAGCATTCATTAGCGCCTGGAATGTAGGAGCGGGGTTGACGTATAACATCGGTTCGCTGTATAATCTGAAAGGGAAACTGCATGGTGCCCAAACCGCCATTGATCAGGCGAATCTGCAAAGCCAACAGCAAACCGATCAGATTCGGAGTGAGGTCGTTACGGCCTATAATAACTACCAACTGGCCCTCGAACAACAGAATGTAATTCGTACGTCTGTCGGGCAGGCGCAGGAAAATTATCGCCTTACGGAATCCCGTTTCCGTAATGGACTGGTTGGTTCAACTGATCTATTAGAAGCAGACAGCTTTCTGCTTCAGGCTCAACTTAACGTCATTAATGCCACCGTGGACGCACAGCTTGCTTACCAACGCCTGTTAAAAGCCACTGGCAACAACCTTAATTAATCTTGTTTCGACAATAGCATACAATCATGGATAAGAAAATTTTATTCCGCGTAGGAGGGGTCGTAATCCTGGCCATTGCCCTCTTTTTCGGGTACAGCGAGTTTCGCTACCTGCAACGTCATGAAACTACCGACGACGCTCAAATTGATGGTGATGTAAACCCGGTAATACCCAAAGCGGGCGGTTATGTGAAGGAAATTCGCTTCAAAGACAACCAGTTCGTTAAAGAAGGCGATACGCTTATTGTGCTCGACGATGCCGATTATCGCATTCGGGTCGATCAGGCTGAAGCTGCTTTGCAAAGTGCTATGGCTGCTGTCGGGGTTTCCCGCTCGCAGGTAAATGTTGCGTCGGCGACCGTACAAAGCTCGCAGGCAAGTGTACAAACTGCCCGCGATCAGGTAGCCACGGCTCAGGCTAATGTAGCGGCTGCTCAGGCACGTGCCCGTAAAGCCAATCAGGATTTTGACCGTTATAGCCGACTGCTGGCTGAAAAAACTGTTCCCCAACAACAGTTTGATGTTGCTCAGGCTGAACGTGATGCTGCACAGGCTCAACTGCTGGCTGCTCAGGCTCAGTTGCAAACGGCTCAATCGCAGGTAAACGCGGCTGGTACGCAGACCAGTGTTACGAGTTCACAGCGTAGGGCCACACAAGGTCAGATTACGGTGGCCCAGTCGACGATTAAACAGCGTCAGGCGGATTTAGACATGGCTAAACTGCAACTTTCGTATACGATTGTACGTGCACCAGCCTCAGGCGTTGTTTCAAAGCGTTCCGTACAAATTGGTCAATTAGTTCAGGCAGGTCAGGCTGTATGCTCTGTGGTGGGCAACACCAATCTTTGGGTAACGGCAAACTTTAAGGAAACGCAATTGCATCAGATGGTGCCTGGGCAGACGGTAGACATCGATGTCGATGCCTTCGGCGGTGAGAAATTGACGGGTCAGGTTGGTTCGTTTGCTGGTGCAACAGGTGCCAAGTTTTCCTTACTTCCCCCCGACAATGCTACGGGTAACTACGTGAAAGTCGTACAACGTATTCCTGTACGTATCGAACTGGACAAAAAGAGTCCGCTGTACGCTAAACTTCGCCCTGGTATGAGTGCGACAGTGGCCGTGGATTTACAGAAATAGAACCGACTTACAGTATTCCGTTTACCGGTTTTGCTTGACTGATGTTTCTTATTGGTCGAGCTGGACGCTCGTTAACGGAATACTGTAAACCGTAAACCTTTGGCACTATGAAGTTAGGATTTGATAAATGGATCGTCGTACTTACGGTAACGACAGCCGCCCTATTGCAAACAATTGACTCATCGATTGTTAACGTTACGCTGAACCAGATGATGGGCAATCTCGGCGCATCACTGGGCGATATTAGCTGGGTTGTTACGGGGTATGCAGCTGCCAGTGCCGTGATGATCACCATGTCGGGCTGGCTGACAGCCAAACTGGGTCGCCGGAATTATTTTGCCGCTTCGATTATTCTCTTTACGGTTGCATCGGTATTTTGTGGTACCTCGACCAACGTTTGGGAACTGGTCTTTTTCCGGGTTGTACAGGGTATCGGTGGAGGAGGTTTGCTAACAACAGCCCAATCCATTCTGATTCAGACCTTCCCGAAAGAAGATCTGGGCATTGCCAACGCGATCTTCGGGATGGGGGTCATCATTGGTCCCTCAATTGGACCAACTCTTGGCGGATACATTACCGACAACCTGTCGTGGAACTGGGTATTTTACATCAATATTCCGTTTGGAATACTGGCCACATTCCTAACGTACACCTACATTAAAGAACCCGCCGAGAAGATGGTGGCGGGTAAGATGGACTGGCTGGCCCTGATACTCCTGACGATGGGAATCGGTGGCTTACAAATTATTCTGGAAAAAGGCGAGGAAAAAGACTGGTTCGATTCGAGTTTCATTGTAGGCATGTCTATTGCCGCTGCTGTTGGCCTGATTGGGTTTATCTGGCGGCAACTTGCCGTAAAACTGCCCATACTCGACTTGAGACTACTGCTCCAGCGTCGATTTGCGGTTGGTACATTGTTTAACTTTATCCTGGGTTTTGGGCTGTTTGCATCCGTCTTTATCATTCCGGTTTTCTGCCAGACCATTCTGGGGTTCACTGCCAGCCAGACCGGATTATTGCTAATGCCGGGTTCAATTGCAACGGGTTTAATGATGCCCGTTGTTGGCGGGTTGCTTAGTAAAAACTACATCTCGCCAATCTGGTATGCCGCCATTGGTTTTCTGATGTTCTTCGGATTCTGTTTCGATTTGTCGGCAATTAGCCTGGAGGCTGGTCCCGATTATTTCTTCTGGCCACTCATTATTCGGGGTGTTGGTATGGGGTTGATTTTTATTCCGCTGACAACCATAACCCTGGCTGATCTGAAAAACATTGAAATTCCTCAGGGCTCGGCTCTCACAGGTATGATTCGTCAGTTAGGCGGAACTTTCGGAACCGCCATCATGACAACGTATATATCAACACGGACCGTATTTCATGCGTCACGATTGTCGGATAATGTATCCATCTACAATCCATTATCAGTTGACCGAATTCGTCAATATACGGGCTTGTTTCTGTCTAAGGGCGATGCCTTAATGACGGCAACAGGTAAAGCATATGGGGTAATCCAGGGTGCTGTTATCAAACAGGCACTTGTTATGACCTATGCCGATGCCTTCCTGATTATCGGCGGATTCTTCCTGATTTGTGTGCCACTGCTACTGTTGTTCATTGGTAAGAAAATCGAAGCGTCTGCCCATACCGAGATGGTTATGGAATAGGAGACACTATAAGGAGTACTTGTGTTTTTGTTTTGTTTATTTAGTTTCGACATCGGATAACCATTTGGTAGTCCGATGTTTTTTTGTGCTTAAAGTTATTGTCATAAAATCGTGAAATGACTTAATAAAGGTATTATTAATGTAATTAATTATAAAGATAAGTCAATGATTAAGAGTAACCCATAATATACTTAAATTAAAGTAACATATTGATTTTAATTATTCATTTATAAAGCATTGAAGATATAGAAAAAAGTGACATTTTGGAGGAGGATTAATTTTTTATTAATACGCAACCCTTAGCTTTGTCACTCCGTATTGGGAGTAAATAATGAACAGCTCCTAATGATTTTTACACATGTTTGGTCTGTATTTTAAGTAGAGAGAAAGGCAAGTTATTTGCCTACAAATTCGCTTTGACATGATTCTGATTAAGTAAATTATTTTCAATACAATCTATGGAACTTGTAGGAAATGAGACTGTGGATCAAAGTACACATAAACAAGAAACTTTAAATATCCTTGTTTATGCTAATATATTTAATTATCCGCTTACAAAAAAAGAGATTTACGAAAGGGGGAAAATTGACATTAGTCAATTAGAAACATGCCTAATAAATCTAAGGAGCGAGAAAAAGATATTTTTAATAGAAGATTTCTATACGTTGCATAACGATAATAAAATAATTGAAAATAGAAAAAAAAGGAATAAGCGGGCAGATATTTTCATAAATCGAGCTAGGATTATTACTAGGGTAATAGCTCATTTTCCATTTATTAGAGCAGTTTTTCTGTCAGGTTCTATTTCTAAAGATTGTATGGATGAAAATAGTGATATTGATTTTTTTATAATTACAGAGCCTGAACGCCTATGGATTGCTCATTTGTTTTGTAGTGTATTCAGACATACATTTTTATTAAATAGCTCAAAATATTTCTGCTACAATTATTTGATTGATAGTGAACACCTATTAATAGAGGAGCAGAGCTTATATACCGCAATTGAAATTAAAACGTTAATTCCTTTATTGGGATATAATTATTACAAAAATATGCTGCAAGAGAATGAGTGGACTAATAATTATTTTCCAAAATATCCTCTGATGCCAAAGAATGATATTTCAAAAAATTTTTCTTTCATACAAAGAAGTATTGAATTTTGCTTTAACAATGCCTTTGGGAATTGGCTTGATAAATGGCTTTTAAATTATTCAATTAAAAAAAGAAAGAAAAAATTTGAATCGAAGCTTTTCGAATACTCACATTACTACATAGACCTACAAAGGCATGTTGCCAAATCGCATATTACGGATAAATATCCTAAAATAATGAAAAAATATTTTGAAGGCATTGAACAGAGTTCATGTATATAAATTGATTTATGAAAAAGAAAATACTATTTGCAAATACTTATTTTTATCGCTTTGACAAGAAGCAGTGGAAAGCGCAGAAGCCTTATCCACCATATGGAACAATACTAGCCGCTGCTATAATGCGCGAACTAGGCTATGAAGTTGATTTATTTGATGCTAGCCTCGTTGAAACAACTTTGGGAATAAAATCAAAACTTGAAAATTTTCGACCCGATTATCTGATAATTTTTGATGATAACTTTAACTACCTAAGCAAAATGTGCCTCACTGTGATGCGAGAAGCCTGTTTTGAGTTAATTAACTTAGGGAAAGCAGCAGATTGTAAAATAATAGTCAATAGCGCAGATGCAACTGACCACTTTGAAAAATACCTAAAGGTTGGCGCAGATATAATTTTGCTGGGTGAAGCCGAGCAAACACTACAAGACATACTCGAAAATGACCTAAAAGACCTTGATAAATTCAAAGGTATTGCATTTTTGAAAGAAGAAGAGATAATAAGTGTGCAGCCAAAAAATAGTACTCCGGCTTTAGATACTTATCCAACTCCTGCTTGGGATTTAATTCAATTGAGCGACTATGAGCATATTTGGATGAAATCGCAGGGATATTTTTCATTGAATATTGCTACCACCCGTGGCTGTCCATTTAAATGTAACTGGTGCGCAAAACCGATTTATGGTAATCGATATAATTCCAGATCACCACAAAATGTAGTTGATGAATTAACTATATTAGTGAAGAAAGGGGCTGCGCATTTTTGGATTAGTGATGATATATTTGGCTTAAAACCAGGCTGGGTCAAGGAATTTAAGGAGATAGTGCAAGTGCAGAAATTAGAAATTAGGTTAAAAATTCAATCGAGAGCAGATTTGTTATTAAAAGAGAATACTATTCAAGACCTAATTGAGGCAGGACTTGACGAGGTATGGATTGGGGCAGAAAGTGGATCTCAAAAAATACTGGATGCAATGGATAAGGGAATTACGATAGAAGAAATTGAAAAATCTACTCAATTGCTACAGCGGAAAGGAGTTAAGGTGGCATTCTTTTTGCAGTATGGATACCTAGGTGAGCAATGGGCGGATATTCAGAAAACGCTATTAATGGTAAAGAAATTAATGCCGGATGATATAGGGATTTCGATTTCATATCCTTTGCCGGGAACGGGCTTTTATGAAAGAGTGAAAGCCCAATTTGAAAAGAAACGAAACTGGGAGAATTCGGACGATTTATGCATGATGTACAAGGCTACTTATTCGACGAAGTTCTATAGACAGTTATATGAGTATACACATCGGTTTTACCAAAAAGAGAAGACAATAAAGAGCTGGAGGAAAATGCCAATGCTATCATTGCTAAAGTTTCCTTACCAATTGATAAGAGTGCAACTAAGTAATCAAAGAATGAAGATGCTTCTAAATGAAGGATAATACGTGACAAATCAATGAGCCAGCTATTAGATTATTTCGCCGAAATACATAGGTCCTTCCTTCATGCGAAAGGTGAACTGGCTACGGAGCATCTAATAGATTGGCTTGACTGTCAACCTGGTGAAAAAATATTAGAATTTGGCATAGGTACAGGAGCAACGTTAATAAAGCTAATATCTAGATATAAACAAACAAAATTTTATGGTATTGATGTATCAGATTTAATGATAGTAAAGGCAATAGATAGACTTAAATTTTGCCAATTAGATAAGCAGGCGGTTATTGAAAAAATAGTGGAAACTCAGTTTAATGATGTTGCCGATAGTTATTTTGATAAGATTTATGTAGAATCTGTTTTAGGAATACAGGATGATGAGTCACTACAAACTATTATTTCTTTATTCAATCGGATCTTAAAGCCGTCGGGAAAATTACTACTTAACGAAACAATCTGGTTAGAAAGCACATTGCCTGAAACTATACATCAGTTTAATGGCCGCGTAAAAGATAAATTTGGTATTATTCAATCTAACTCGACCTATGCATATTTGAGAGATTGGAAATTGTTATTAATCGCAAATCAATTTGACATTCTGAAAATAGAAGAGGTTGATAATTTGAAGGAGTTTAAACGCAAGAAAAATTTTAACGAATGGTTATCAAAACTATTTTCACTTCTTGGTGCCGTTTATGGGAAATTATTCCTGCAAAAAGAGTTTCTACTATTTAAAGAAACAGATCTGAAGCATCAACCGACTCAAAAGATAATGGCAGGCTATCTTATAATGGCATTAAATTTAAAAAAATGTTGAAAACGCAATGGTAAATCAAGAAGCTAAAATGGCGTTTGACAAACAATCTGCCTCTTTTGATGAGACATACGCTAACAATGTAATTGTTACTTATAAACGAGAAGCTACTCGTTCGCATTTTGAAAGACATATAAAATCTGGATACAAAATTTTAGAACTAAACGCTGGTACTGGACAAGATTCCATTCATTTTGCCCGAAAAGGCTATTTAGTCCATGCTACTGATATTTCAGAAGGGATGTTACGCCAGTTAAAACAAAAAGTTTCCGCTTTACACTTAATCAAATCAATTACTCATGAGCAAATTTCATTTTTAGAATTGGCTAGCTTGACTACTAAAGGTCCTTTTGATGCAATATTTTCAAACTTTGGAGGATTAAATTGTACCAATCAGCTCGATAAAGTACTGGCATCGTTTGCCCCTTTATTAAAGCCAAATGGAATTGTTACATTAGTTATAATGCCTCCCTTCTGTTTATGGGAGTTTTTACAAGTTCTGAGAGGAAACTTTAAAGTTGCTTTTCGCCGATTGTTTGCGAAGAAAGGAGCAAAGGCACATATAGAAGGCGTCCATTTTTTGTGTTGGTATTATCGACCATCTTTTGTAATAAAGAATTTAAAAAATAATTTTGACTTGCTCAGCATTGAAGGAATTTGTACAATCGTCCCGCCCTCCTACATGGAAACCTTTCCAAATGCGTATTCTAAATTATGGAAAACCTTAAAATTTCTAGAAGACAAATATCGCGGTATTTTTCCCTTTAAGTATATGGGTGATTACTATATCATCACCTTTAGAAAGAAAGAGTTTTGATTATATATTAAAAATTAATAGACATGATAATATGATTTACCTGAGAAAAATATATAAAAATTTAGGTAATTGGGTATTAATTCCAGTGACTAAATATTATTTATCGAAAGAACGAAAAATAAAAATTAATGGTCTTCGCTTAGTGATCCCAAGCGGAGTATTCCATCCTACTTTATTTTCAAGCACTAAGATACTACTTGGCTTTATTGAGAGACAATCAATAAAAAACTTAAAAACGCTGGAATTGGGGGCTGGATCTGGATTACTTTCAATCAGCATGGCAAGATGTAGTGCTTTGACTACTGCTTCGGATATCAGTAAATTGGCTTGTGATACTGTTAAGAAAAATGCACATTTAAATAGTGCATTAATAGAAGTTATCCATTCCGATTTATTTGAAAATATGGCTAATAGAAAATTTGATCTGATCCTAATAAACCCACCTTATTATCCTAAAGATCCGAAAAATGATACTGAAAAGGCTTGGTTTTGTGGTAGAAACTTTGAGTATTTCAGTAAGTTATTTAGCCAAATGACGAATTTCTTGGAAAGCGATGGTTGTGCAATTATGGTTCTTTCTGAAGATTGTGACATCGGCAGAATTAATCAATTGGCTATTAAAGGCGGATATTCATGGCAGAAAATATTGGAAAAGAAAGACAAGGGTGAATGGTATTTTTTGTTCAAACTATCCGTTTTGACTTATGAACGAGATTAGCGTTAAACACGAGCAACAAATGACTCTTTAAATTTGAAACAGCCTGGCTAGTATGGAAACCAAACATAAAATCATTCTCTTTAACCCGCTTGTAACTAAATATAAGGCCAGGATTCCGCTTTCGATCCTGCAAGTTGCAGCGTCGATCTATGGTAAACATGAGTTTGTTATAATTGACGGAAACCGCGAAGATGATCCCTGGAAGAAAATAAAAACGCTCTTAGATACAGGAGAATTTAAATATTTTGGATGTACTGTTATGCCTGGCCCGCAATTGCGGCAAGCTATTCCATTTACTAAAAAAATTAAATTAGAATATCCTCATATAATTACTATTTGGGGTGGATATTTCGCATCCAACCAATATCAGGTTTGCATGGAGTCGGGATATATAGACTACATTGTCAATGGAATAGGCGATTTAGCATTTCCAGCTTTACTGGATACTTTGGAGAAATCACTTGATTTACGTACAATAAATAACTTAATTTTTAAAGAAAATGATAAAGCCATTAAAACGCGCAAAATCACATCGATCGATATGGATTCGTTACAGACGCTTCCATATCATGAACTTGATAAGTTTTACCCTATACGATCTTATTTTGGGCGAACATATTTAGGGAAAAAAACCACGTTATACCATAGTAGTTTTGGCTGCCCATTTACGTGCTCTTTCTGTGGTATTGTACCAATATTTGAAGCTCGATGGAAGGGAGAATCGGCTGAGAGACTATATCAGAATGTTAAATATTTAAAAGATAAGTACGGAATTGATTCGGTTGAATTTTGTGATAATAATTTTTTTGTGTCGGAAAGAAGAATAATAGCTTTCTGCAAATTGATCGAAACCGAAAATATTACATGGTGGGGTGAGGCTCGTATTGATACCCTGGATAAGTTCTCAGATGAGACGTTGGCTTATATGAGTAAGGCCGGATGCAGAATGATCTTTTTAGGCGCTGAAACTGGCAATGAGGAAATGCTTAAAGCAATTGATAAAGGCGGAACCCAAAATGCGGCTCAGATGATTAGTTTTGCCGAAAGGCTTGGCCAATTTAATATAATCCCTGAATATTCATTCGTATTAGGCTTTCCCGCTGAAACACCTGATCAGGTGATGGCGATGATTAACGAAGATATCGAATTTATAAAACAAGTTAAGAAAGCTAATCCATTGACTGAGATTATCATCTATGTCTATAGTCCCGTGCTTACTGAGGGTAGTGAATTATATGAGAAAGTTAAAGCAACTGGCTTCCAGTTTCCAGAAAAACTGGAAGATTGGTTGGCTCAAGAATGGAAAGGTTTTGATTTGCGTAAAAATCCACTAACGCCCTGGCTCACTTCAAAGATGATTGATAAAATTCGAGATTTTGAAGTGGTATTGAATGCACGCTATCCTACCGTACAAGATATAAAGTTGAGTAACTTACAACGAAAAATGGTTTCTTTATTATCGAAGGCAAGGTATAATACCAATTTTTTTTATTTTCCTTATGAGCTTAAGCTTCTCCAGCGATTTTGGCTTAAATACCGTCAGCCTGAACAAGAAGGAGCCACAATGGTATGAATAAACTCTTAGAAATTATACAAAATCTAGATCATAAGATTACTGCTGAGGGAGTTTTTCTGCTTTCAGGCTATAAGCCTGAATATACGCATGAGCTACCCTATCTGGCGGTAAGAGCGAAAGAGAATCGTCTATTGAGCGATGAAATTGTAAAAGATCTACCCAATGTACCAATAGATTTTCCCCATTTCAGAGAATGGAGCTTGCGTAAGCAAACGGCTAATAGCTTTTGTGTTTCAGTAGCTGCCGAAAAAAAACCATTAACAATCTTGGATTTGGGTTGCGGGAATGGGTGGTTTTCTGCGAAATTGGCTTCAATTCCTAAAATTGATGTACTAGGCTTAGATCTTAATATGCCGGAATTACAACAGGCTCAGAAAAATTTTGGAAATTCAAATTTACTTTTCTGCTATGGTGATATTTTTACAGAATTATTTCGGACCGAATGTTTCGATAAGATTGTTTTAAATTCTTCTATTCAATATTTTCATTCTATTAGACAACTTTTTAATAACCTTTTTAAACTCTTAAAACCAACTGGTGAAATTCATATCTTAGATAGCCCTTTTTATGAGATAGGCGAAGTTGTCAATGCCAAGAACAGAAGCCTGGAATATTATCAATTAATTGGCTATCCTGATATGGCCAATTATTATTTCCATCACACATATCAGGATTTGCTCCCATATTTCCCCATTATCAAGAAAAGTAAACCATCTTTATGGGATAGAGTTCTAGGAATGCCTGCAAGTCCCTTTAAATGGATAGTAATAGAAAAACCGCTATGATGTTTCTCCTAATTAATCAACTATTCAATAAACTATTATACAAATTATTATATTTTTGAGATTGAATTTGCAATCCATGTTTAGCACTCCAGGCAATACCATTAGCCTTAAGCTCTTCATATTTTTGTCTATTTTCTAATAAATCAAGTATTTGTTTCGATAGTAAATCTGCATCACCTACTGGCGCTGCGATGGTTATTTTATTAGCTAGATCATCAATTAGTCCGACTTTAGTTCCACACACGACTACACCAGCGGCCAATGCCTCATTAACAACTACTGCCTGCGATTCCCAGCGGGATGTATGCAATAGTATATGGGATTTACTTAAAAAGAAACTCAGTTGATTGTTAGGGTAATAACCATGAACATGAATTTTATTGGTTAGGTTTAGTTGATTAACTATTCGTTGAATCTCACCATTCAATGTATCTAGACCGACAATATCTAAACTCGCTTCTACATTTTCATTAATAAGTTGAAACGTCTTAATTAGTACAGGCAAGTCCTTTACTTTATTAATATTACCTAAATAGAGAAATCGATAAGGAGGTACTAGCTGCTTATCTAAAGCTGGAAATTTACTTAAATTTACGCCGAATGAGATAACTTCCATTCGCTTGAAAGATATATTTTCATTTAACTTTTGCGCGTGATGTTGCGTCAAAGAAACGACAACATCGACTTTTTTAGCAATAAGCTGGACAATTAATTTTTTAAATTTAGATTGATATAGTCCATATCCTATTGAAGGTATATTGGCCACTTCCCCACCCATGAACGTAATTATTGTTTTTAATCTCAATATTTTTCCAAGAAATAATGCTAAAAGACCAGCCGGATACGCCCAGAAAGCATGTATCAGCGAATACTTTTTCTTAAAATGCAATTGAATTAGCCTTTTACCAACATATAAAAATCGCCAGACAATACCTTTTTGATCATTATATGGTGTTCCAATCAGTTGATAACCAATTGGTTGATAACTACTGTCAACCTTAACTAACGAAAAAACAGTTAAATCAAATTCATTAGAAAGCTGTTCGCATAGTTTGACTAAGCAAACAACTCCTTCCAGGCCGATTCCTACACCGACCCCACCATAAATAATAATTGCAATTCTTTTTTTGTTCATTGCCTCTTTAATAATTTCTCGCTTAGATCTAGAATCATCTCCGGCGAGTATCGACTTAAGCAGCTTGGAATCTCTCCAAATATACAATCAGATTTCATACAATTACCACAAGGTAAATCGTCAGAATTTAGAGTAACAAGATGCTTCCCTGGTTGTGAACTTCTATTTTTATCAGTAGAACCAATCAAGGCTATCGTTGGTATCTTTAAAGCCCAGGCAATATGCATTAAACCTGAATCTTCTGATATAACAAGCGTTGATTTTTCAATTATTTCAAACGCTTCAGGTAGCGATGTTTTTGAGACCAGGTTGATCATCTTGTCTCCTAATTCTTTTTTCAATGAACTCGCCTTTAGCTCTATTCGATTTATTCCCAATATTAAAAATTGAGAATCTGGGTATTTTCTTATCCAAATTCTAGCGAAAGATACGTAATACGCTAATGGCCAGTTTCTACTTTTAAATGCACCTGCTGGATTCAAAATAATTAAATCTTTCGGTTGATTCCACCCGTTTTCTTTTAAAATTATACCACCCGTATTATTATTAATAAATGATAAGATTGGATGTGCGAAATTCTTCACTAAGCCACTCCTCTCAACAGCTTTCCAATTTCTTTCGACTGCTGGTAACGGCGTATACTTTTCAAATTCGCTGAAGGCCGTTGGGAATAATAACTGTCGGATAATTCTGGAATAACGGTTTACCTGCAAGTCTAGTACTACATCATATCTATTTACAAGTAATCTGGGCAAAATTATGATCAATGCTAACAGCTGCTTCCATCGTTTATGGCTGTTTGTAAATGATATTACATTCGTAACGGCAACTAAATTTTCAATAATACTTACTTGCGTTTCTCGAGTCAGAAAATCAATTTGACTAGTTGGGTGCTCATTTTTTAGGAGCTGTACAAAAGGAAGTGTTATTATAACGTCACCAGTTGCCTGCAAGCGAATTACTAAAATGCGTTTTGGTGAACGCTCTTTTTTCCATTTTTTAGTTTGTACAACCTGGTACATATACAAAATTAAATGCTTTAACGAATTTTCGTTTGCGTATATGGCAAACGTGCTTTTAGTGCCTATAACTGTTTGTGGGTTATAAGCTACTAAAAATACTTGATAAAATTACATCATTTAATTCTGTAATCTATGCTTTATAGTGCCAATGATTTAGACGTAACTTACCTAATATAGCTCAATGTTATCCTACTGCCAATTCAGAATGGTCAATCGGCTGTCCTGCAAAATCGTACTGACAAAATCTCGCTACGCTACTTGCTAAACTTTCTAATAAAAATGGCAATTATGGCAATTACTTTTCTTTACGAATAAGGGCCTTACAAGAGAAATCAAACGCTACTGACATGTTAAGAACTATAGCTTTGCTTTGGCTCAGACATGCCTAAACCCTTGCTGTGACTAGACACACTTTTTCTGTTTTTTGCCTGCTGCCAGATGAAATAAATAATTGCACTGACGCAAAGGGCTGAGGGTAAAATCTGGCTACAGGGTTTGTATTGAGGAAATACCGTTCCTGAAAATGCAGAAAGTATGGCGCTATAGGCCGATATCATTTTATAAATATGTTCGTATAGCCACCATGTTTTTAGCTTGTCGAACAGCCATAAGCGTTTTATCAGGTCGTAGCCAGCAACCAGAACCAATGCCGATAAGGTTGGATAAACTACCGATGGTGACCAGTTACCACCCGCCAGTTCCATTGATCCTAGATAGATCCCGCCTGTTATTAACACACCTATTGAAATCAGCAGATCAATAGTGGAGGCTGGCTGTTCTCGAAGCCGAATAGTCCGGAAGCCAGAATAACCGACGTACCCTCCCAATAATGTTAACAACAGCAGAAAGGGGTTGGAGCGGAAACAGAGGATGCCAATGAAAGCGGTTCCTACAACGATAGTTAGGGTATAGAGGAAGTATAGGCCGTAACGAATGTGCCGTTGAGAGCGATTTCGGTAGAAGAGAGCTAACAGGCCAATGAGTAAGCCAATCGTACCGAATATTACGTGTATGGTGATGTTAAGGTTGTGAAGCAGTTGCATAAGAGATGGCTACCCGAACGGCTTTAGTGATGATCGGAGTATGGTCAAAATTGGAGGGCTTAAATCGCCAATGCAAGACTTACGTGACCAACTGCTGTTGTCTGTGACGAAGGCCGTTTGTCACGTAGTTGATGACTGTACTAATTCTGCGTCGTAATTTGCCCATATGAAACGTACCCGACTTCTGGATCATTTCGTCGTTCGCAACTTCCTGGGGTTGGCAGCATTACTGGCTGCTCATTATCTTACCGACTTTTATGCAATAGAAGGGCGACCTGGATTTTCTAAAGTATCCCCTTATTTGTATCTGTTGCTGCTCTATGGCTGGATTGTTTTTCACAATCGGATTCTGTTCGAGCGGCTGTTTTTGCAGGATAAAAAAATGCTTTACTTCGGCTGGTTTTTTCTGTTAATGGTACTCGGTTCGTTCAACATGAATTTTGTCCTTCGCACTGAGTTTAGTATCTCCCGTTCGCTTCCTTATCTGGTCAATTTTTGGGTATACACCATCACGGGTCTGGGCGTTTTTGTCACCTATCGCTATCTGCGCATACATGCTAAAACGGAAGAGTTACTTATAATGCCTGCAATGCCCGCATCTGATGAATCAGGGCATTTTTCCTGTATGGTCGATGGTGTTCGGGAAGCCATTCCATACACGGATATTCAGTATATAGAAAGTCTGGAAAACTATTTGAAAGTCATTACGAAAGCGAAAACCTATGTTACACGCCTGACTCTGAAAGAAGCTGAAGAACGATTACCTAAGCGACAATTTATTCGGATTAGTCGGTCGTGTATTGTCCATATAACCCAGGTAGACAGAAGTGAGCCAGATGCTTTCTGGATTGGAGCAAAAGAGCTGCGTGTGGGCAAAGTATATAAACGGTATGTTGCAGAGCAATTGTCGGGTTAGTGACTGTTAGCTGTGCGCCAAAAACAGGATTGGGTTGCGGGCGAGAAGCGTGCCACGGTTCTAAACCAAGGCACCGCTTCACCCTCACAACCCAATCCTGTTTAACGAATACTGAATTTATTGATTAATTTTCTGTTGGGGTATACTCATACACCCCCAGACCCAGCACTTCGCTTGTATGCTTCCGAAGCGCAATGCCCAGTTCCGGATTATTGGCCAGCACCTGACCGTAGCTCGGAATCATTTCTTTCAGTCTTTGTTGCCAGGTTTCGGTTGCCAGTTGTTCCGGGAAGCAGCGTTTCAACAGGTCGAGCATGATCGAAACGGCAGTCGATGCGCCGGGTGAGGCACCCAGCAAAGCGGCAATACTACCATCGGCGGCACTGACTACTTCGGTACCAAATTCGAGTACACCACCTTCGTGTTCGTCTTTCTTGATCACCTGCACGCGTTGACCAGCAATCTCTAATTCCCAGTCCTCCATTTTAGCATCCGGATAGTATTCCCGCAATGCCGCCAGTCGATCCTCGGGCGATTGTAACACCTGTTGAATCAGGTATTTCGTCAGCGGGATGTTGTGCATACCCGCCATCAGCATGGGGGCCATGTTGCTCAATTGAATGGATTTTGGTAAATCCATGTAGGAGCCACTTTTGAGGAACTTGGTCGAAAAGCCCGCATAGGGGCCAAATAGAAGCTCCTGGTTGCCTTCAATCATGCGCGTGTCCAGGTGGGGGACCGACATGGGAGGAGCACCAACGGAAGCTTTTCCGTAGACTTTGGCCTGATGTCTGGAGATAACCTCAGGGTTGACGCATTTCAACCACTGACCACTTACCGGGAAGCCGCCAAATCCGCGACTTTCGGGAATATCTGATTTTTCGAGCAGCCGTAGAGAGCCGCCCCCGGCACCGATGAATATAAACTGGGTCTGTACGTCGCGAACCTGATTGGTCGTTACATTTTCTACCCGTATTTTCCATCCGCCAAGCGATTTGGAACGCCACAGGTCGCGAACCTCGTGGGCAAAGTAAAGGCGAACCCCAGGCATGTCATACAGACGCCGAAACATAGCCCGCGTCAGTGCACCGAAGTTTACATCTGTGCCGATTTCCATGCGCGTAGCCGCAACCGGCTGTTCCGGGTCGCGATCTTCCATGACAAGCGGCATCCAGTCGGCCAGTTGCGACCGATCTTCGGAGTATTGCATGCCGTGGAAGAGATAATTTTTCTGGAGTGCGTCGTAGCGTTTACGCAGATAGTTCACATTGTCGTTCCCCCAAACAAAACTCATGTGAGGGATAGAGCGAATGAAGTTGGGCGCATCGCTAAGAAACCCGTTCTGAACGAGGTAGGCCCAGAACTGCTTCGACTGTTCAAACGATTCGGCAATCTTAACCGCTTTGGCCGATTCGACCATACCGTCTTCGTTTTCGGGCGTATAGTTCAATTCGCAAAAGGCCGAATGGCCCGTGCCCGCATTGTTCCAGGCATCGGAACTTTCGGCGGCTGCGCTATCGAGCCGCTCGTAAATTTCGATGGTTATATCGGGCTGTAATTCTTTCAGCAACACGCCCAATGTTGCACTCATGATACCGGCACCGATTAAAATAACATCAGGGCCTTTTTGTACAGCTTTATTATTTTTCGCCATAATGATAGGCAGGTATGTATTCGTTATAGCTACAAAATTGGTGGATTGCTTGTTCCGAAAGGTTATTCAATTGAAAATATGTCTTTTATGACAATAGTAAATTTAGACGAAAATACTAAATTAATTACGGCTTATGTCTAGTTAAACTATTGTTATTTAGGAGATTATATTTTTAGGTCGTGCCCTGAAAAAAGTTTATATAAAATCCATTTCTTATGAATTTACTGGCTTGATAATTAGAATTTATTAGCCAGTGCTTTTTCTTATTTTGATTTATTTTTAGTTATTGTTGACCTTATTTTGTCTGATGGGGCGTATGCTATCAAACGAATAAATGTTAAGGAGCTAATCTACACCATTTGTACGTACGAAAATAACGCATGCTGTTCAGAATCTACTAACAACTAAATGTACTTAACTCTAACCGCAAGTATGCAACGACGTTCTGCCATAAAACAGGTAGCCGTGGCATTTGGAGGGCTGATGAGCCTTCCTGCCTGGGCCTCAAACTGGACACCGGAGTCGATTGGGTCCGTTTCTTTTTTGCCCGTCAGTGATGAAGATTTACTCGGCGAACTCGTAGAAACGATCATTCCGGAAACGAACACGCCAGGCGCTAAATCGCTTAAAGTGCACCAATTTGCGATGCGCATGATTCAGGATTGTTATGGAGAACCGGCCCAGACTGCGCTCAAACAAGGGCTGGTGCTGGTCGATCAGACGGCTCAGCAAGCTTACACGAAGGCATTCACTGCCTGCGATACACCACAACGGCTTGAGGTTTTAACTCAAATGGCAAACGCATCGGACCCGGCGGCCAAACAGTTCGTTGAAATGATTAAGAACCTCACGATTCAGGGCTATAGAAATTCAGAGTATTTCATGGTTAATCAGTTGAAATACAACATGGCGCCGGGATTTTATCATGGCTGTGTGTCTGTAATAAAATAGTTGCCCCTACGGGTTTGACAAGTGAGTTTATTTCTAAATCATTTCTAACAAAGAATCATGTCTTTTCTCAATATAGATTCCGTCAAAGAGCGCACATTCGATGCCATTGTTGTTGGATCGGGAATTAGCGGTGGCTGGGCGGCCAAAGAATTAACGGGCAAAGGTCTGCGTACACTCGTACTGGAGCGCGGCCGTGACGTAAAACACGTTACCGATTATCCAACCACCATGATGCAGCCCTGGGAGTTCGCGCACCTGGGCCAAATGCCGAAGGCAATTACGGATGCCAATCCAATTGCCAGCCGATGCTATGCGTTTCGGGAGGATGCCGCTCATTTTTTCGTGAAAGATGCCGAGCATCCCTACGTTCAGGACAAACCGTTCGACTGGATTCGGGGCTACCAGGTTGGCGGAAAGTCCCTGATGTGGGCACGGGGAACACAGCGCTGGTCGGATTACGATTTCGACGGTCCCGCCCGCGATGGTTTTGCCGTTGACTGGCCTATCCGCTACGCCGATATTGCCCCCTGGTATAGTTATGTAGAGCGGTTTGCTGGTATTTCGGGCAACAAAGATGGGCTGCCTCAACTGCCCGACGGCGAATTTTTACCCCCTCACGAAATGGCCTGTGTTGAAAAGCATTTTAGTGAGCAGATGGCAAAACATTATAACAATACCCGGCCCGTTATTATTGGCCGATGTGCTCACCTGACAAAGCCGCAACCCATTCATCTACAGCAGGGGCGGGGGCAATGTCAGAATCGATCCCTGTGCCAGCGCGGGTGCCCATACGGCGGTTATTTCAGCAGCAACTCATCAACGCTACCCTGGGCCGCAAAAACAGGAAAGATGACGCTAAGAACCGATTCGGTAGTGCATTCGATTATTTTCGATGAGAAAAAGAATAAGGCTACCGGTGTTCGGGTTATCGATGCGCATACGAAAGAAACGAAAGACTATTATGCAAAGATCATTTTTGTCAATGCGGCCTGTCTGAATTCCAACCTGATCTTATTGAATTCCAAATCGACGCGTTTCCCGAACGGATTAGGAAACGACAATGGATTGCTGGGGAAATATGTAGCATTTCACAACTTCCGGACAACCATTTCGGCAGAACACGAAGGGTTTACTGACTCCATTACAGAGGGAATTCGGCCCAACAGCAGCTACATCCCACGTTTCCGGAACGTTTTCAAACAGGAAACCGACTTTCTGCGGGGTTATGCTGCCGGATTTGGGGCAAATCGTGTAATGAATGTCGACACCGCTGGCATGGGTGAAAGCCTGAAAACGAGCTTGATGGAAACCAAATACGGCAACTGGCGCGTAGGCTCGCACATGATGGGCGAAACCATTCCGAAAGAAACCAATTACGTGACGCTTGATCCCGCTCTGACAGATGCCTGGGGTATTCCACAGTTACGGATTTCGGTCGCTTACGACGATAATGACGAAAAGATGATCAAGGACTTTCACGAGCAAATGACCGAAATGCTAACGGTGGCAGGCTTTATGAACATCCAGACCCACGACAAACCCGATAAAGCACCCGGACTCGACATTCACGAAATGGGCGGTGTCCGGATGGGGAAAGACCCTAAAACGTCGCTGCTCAACAAGTGGAATCAGTTTCACACCTGCAAAAACGTGTTTGTTACGGATGGGGCCTGCATGACATCGACCTCTACACAAAACCCATCGCTGACCTTTATGGCTATCACCGCACGTGCCGCTGATCATGCCGTGAAAGAAATGAAAAAGGGAAATTTGTAACAAAATAAAGGCCTGATAGCAAGCCGATAAATGGCCGCTTTTGGGGTGAAATGAGACCTTGAAAATCGACCAGGAAAAACCCTGATGAGAAAAGCTGATTGTTCTGGTAACAATCAGCTTTTCTCATTTTGACCGGAGAATCGTAGTCAACCGGGCGTGATGACAACGTTGCCGGGAACGTTTGCGTAAAAAAAGGTAAAGGCATTCTTGAAAGAGTACTGCATTTGCTGTCACTTTAGGGAGAAATTGCCGGATTGGAAGTCGCCAACATGACTTGACGTCACCAATTCGTATTGCACTGACCCTGAAAAAGACATCATGAAAATACTCACTGGATTAGCCCTTCTGGGGGTTGCTGCGGCTTTTCGACCAGACGCAGGAGTTCATCTCACAGATGGGCCCAACACGAACCCGCTGGTTTCGTTGAATGCTGCTTTTCGCTACGATTTGCCGCCAGTTATTACCCCGACTTTCCGAAAAGATACCATTAACATCAGCAAGCTGGGCGCTGTTGCTGATGGATTGACACTCAATACGGCTATTCTTAACAAAGCCATCGAGCAATGCAATCGGGGTGGAGGGGGCGTGGTACTTGTTCCGCACGGGCTGTGGCTGACTGGCCCGATTGCCCTGAAAAGTAACGTGAATCTACACGTCGCCAGCGGAGCCTTGCTACAATTCACCAATCAACGGGATGCCTACCCACTGGTTAAAACAACCTGGGAAGGGGAGGATGCCGTCCGAAATCAGGCTCCCATTTCTGGTACCGATCTGGAAAACATAGCCATAACCGGTAGCGGTATTCTGGATGGAGCCGGGGAGGTCTGGCGAATGGTGAAGAAAAGCAAGCTCACCGCCGATCAGTGGAAAAAACTCGTTGCATCGGGTGGTGTGCTAAACGATAAACAGGATTCCTGGTATCCGTCGGCGCAGTCGCTAAAGGGGGCTACTGCAACGATAAAAAAAGATGGAGCGCCCGGCGACTACCTGGATATTAAAGATTTTCTACGGCCGAACATGCTGAGTCTGACACGCTGTAAGCGGATTCTGCTGGAGGGTGTCACCTTTCAGAATTCTCCGGCCTGGTGCCTGCACCCGCTTTTGTGTGAGCACATTACCTTACGTAATCTCAATGTGAAAAATCCGTGGTACGCACAGAACGGCGATGGTCTGGATCTTGAATCGTGCCGCAATGGTCTGGTCGAAAATTGCACGTTCGATGTGGGTGATGATGGTATCTGCATCAAATCCGGTCGCGACGAGCAGGGCCGCAAACGGGGCGTTCCAACGGAGAACATACTTGTTCGTAATTGCCGGGTATATCACGCACATGGTGGATTTGTCATCGGCAGCGAAATGTCGGGTGGTGTGCGAAATCTGTATGTGTCGAATTGTACCTTCATGGGTACCGATGTGGGACTTCGTTTCAAAACCGCCCGTGGTCGTGGTGGTGTCGTCGAAAATATTTTTATCGATGGCATCGATATGACCGATATTGCTGGCGAGGCCATTCTGTTTGATATGTATTATGCCGCCAAAGATCCGGTTCCGCAACAGGGAGAATCGAATGAATTACCCGCTATTCCGGCCCAACCCCTTTCGGATGCTACACCGCAGTTCCGGTCCTTTCAGGTGCGTAATGTCATGTGTAAGGGAGCCGAAACGGCCATTCTGGTTCGTGGTTTACCCGAAATGGCCGTTAAGGATATCCTGATCGAAAATGCCGTTATACAAGCCCGGAAAGGCTTAGTTTGCATCGAAGCCGACAATATTCGTCTGAAAAACGTCTCGCTGATTACGAGTGCAAAAACCGTTATGCAGATTCAGAACAGCCGGAATCTGACGTTCGATAAAATCCAGTATTCAGGCAATCCAGACCTGCTCATGCACATCGCTGGCGATCGTTCGAAAGATATTCGATTGCTGAACACCGACACCTCGCACGCCCGCAAAACAGTAGAAACCGACGCCAACGTCCCTATTAACTCGTTGACTACGAAATAAGAATCCATGAAAAAAATAATTCTCCTTAGCCTGCTTGTACTACCCTATAGCCTGGTTGCTCAATCGAACGGGTCGACTCCGCTGCCGTGGTCACAGCGAATGGCAGCTTCCATGCTGACTACCAATCCGGATTCGATCGCTTATCCAAGGGCTAAAATGGCCCGTTGGGAGTATGAAATGGGCGTTTTACTGCGGTCATACGAACTGCTGTGGTATCGTACCGGCGACGCCCGTTATATCAATTACATCCAGAAAAATATGGACCGCTTCGTAAATGCCGATGGCACGATCCGAACCTACGATCTGGATCATTTCAATATTGATTACGTTACTCCCGGCCGGTCGTTGTTGCTGCTGTATCAGCAAACGCTGCCCAACAAGGAAAAATACCGTAAAGCTGCCGACCTGCTTCGTAAGCAACTAGCGGAGCAGCCCCGCACGAAAGAAGGCGGTTTCTGGCATAAAAAAATCTACCCCAATCAGATGTGGCTCGATGGTCTTTACATGGCCGAGCCTTTCTATGCTGAATACACGCGACTCTTTAGCCGCGATGGGAAGGATTTTAATGACATCATCAATCAGTTTGTCTGGATGGAGCAACATGCCCACGATCCTAAAACGGGGTTGTTGTACCATGGCTGGGATGAAAGTCGTGAGCAGAAGTGGGCCGATCCTAAAACCGGGAAGTCGCCAAATTTCTGGAGCCGGTCTATTGGTTGGTATGTCATGGCGTTGGTCGATGTGCTGGATTACATTCCGGCCGATCAGCCGCGCCGGGGCGAGTTAGTCGCGATCCTGCAACGGCTGATGCCCGCGGTGGTGAACTATCAGGACCCCAAAGAAGGTTGCTGGTATCAGGTGACCGATCGCGGGGGCGATAAAGGCAACTACATGGAAGCATCCGGTACGGCGATGTTCGTTTACGGGCTGGCCAAAGGAGTTCGGCTGGGTTATCTGCCCGCATCAATGATGACCTATGCGAAAAAAGGGTATACTGGTATGCTTAAAAATTTCATCTCGACTGATGAAGCAGGACTGATTCACCTCGAAAAAACAGTGAGTGTGAGCGGTCTGGGCGGAAACCCATACCGAAGCGGTAGCTACGACTATTACCTGAGTGAGCCCCTGCGTAAGGATGATCTGAAGGGTGTTGGGCCTTTTATTATGGCGAGTGTTGAAATGGAAACCGCTGAAGAGGCTGGCCTGGGTAAAGGTAAAACCGTTGGGGTTGATACCTACTTCAATCATGAGTTTCGTAAAGGTATTACTGGAGAGCAGGAGCCTTTCCACTATACCTGGGAAGACCGTCAGCACTCGGGTTTCTGGCTCTGGGGGAATACCTTCCGCGATCTGGGCGCTAAAACGGTATCGGTGTCATCTGCACCAACGGCTGCTTCGTTAAAGGGCGTTGATGTCTACATCATCGTTGATCCCGATACACCTAAAGAAACCGCCAAGCCTAATTATGTGAGCCAGGCCGACAGCAAAGCCATTAGTGACTGGGTAAAAGCCGGTGGTGTTCTGGTCCTGATGTCCAATGACACGTCCAACTGCGAACATCTCCATTTTAACCAGTTAGCTGCTCAGTTCGGGTTGCAGTTCCTTCCCAAAAACGTGAACATGGTGAAAGGCGATCAGTTCGAACAGGGCTCGGTGAAAATTTCAGCGGGTAATCCGATTTTTTCACACACCAAAGAGGTGTACATCAAAGAATTGTCTCCGCTGAGTGTGAAAGCTCCGGCTAAATCGGTCGTGAGTGCTGGTGATAATGTTATAATTGCCGTCGCTAACGTGGGTAAGGGCACAGTTTTCGCCGTGGGCGATCCGTGGCTTTACAATGAATATACCGACGGTCGGAAAATACCAGCCCGCTACGAAAACTTTAGTGCCGGAAAAGACCTGGCTACCTGGCTGTTAAAGCAGGCTAAGTAATTTGATTGCCAGTCTTTTATAGATAAAAAGTGAAGCCGGGTCTTAGACCCGGCTTCACTCGTTTAGCTTCCTGTTGATTAGGTAAGGAGCGTACTTTCTAACTGCGACGAAGCCCGCACGATTAGCTTGGTTGGAATCCGGATCGTGCCGGGCTGTGGTATTTTCTGTTTTCCCTCAATTAAATCGATAAGTCGACCAGCGGCTACCTGACCAATTTCCTGAGCAGGCTGTTCAACCGTACTCATTGGAGGGGCAAGCAGATCCGCTACTGTGGTATTGGTGAAACCAATCAGTGAAACGCCTTCAGGAATGGAAATATTCCGCTTTTTAAGCGCCGACAGGCAACCAATTGCCAGCCGGTCGCTGGCCGCGAAAAAAGCATCGGGCGACAGGCTTAATAAATCATCGACAATCGGTTCTACTTCATTATGACCGAACCCCGCATACCGGATCAGGCTTTCGTCATAGGCGATGCCATACTGTTCCAAAGCCGCGCGGTAGCCCGCCAGGCGCTCCTGTGTAATTGAAATATAGGGAGGAATGGTCAGGTGCGCAATCCGTCGACGACCCGATTGGATCAGGTGTTCAGTGGCGGCAAAGGCTCCGCCAAAATTATCCGCCGTAATACAGGGGGAGTCTATTTCCTTCGATACCCGATCAAATAGAACGATAGGTAATTTTTTCTCCTGCAACTCACGCAAATGCGAAACATCAGAGGTGCTGCTGGACAGTGAGATCAGCAGCCCGTCCGCTTTTCTGGCAACCGCCTGCTGCACCGTCGCCACTTCCCGTTCGTAGGACTCGTGGCTTTGAAAAATGATAACGTGATAGCCTCGATTGTAGGCGATTGCTTCGATGCCATTGATAGCCTGCGAGAAAAAATTATTGGCAATTTGGGGCACAACAACACCGATAACCCGGCTACGATTCTCTTTTAAACTGAGTGCAATCGGATTCGGCCGATAATTAAGTCGCTCAGCATATTCAATAACCAGTCGTTTTGTCTCCGGATTGATTTCATAACTGTCCCGCAAGGCCCGCGAGACAGTCGAGGTCGAAAGATTTAAAGCACGGGCAATATCTTTTATGGTGATCGCGTCCAAGGTGATTATTGGTAAAATACAAAAAAATATTGAGCACCAGGTGCTACTTAAGTAGAAGCTTTAAATAGGGTTCAACTACTTACACCGTAACTGGTAGTAAGGAAAATTAAAATCCGGCAACGTTCCCGATAACGTTTGCATGAATAAATATCATTTAAAATTTCAATATAAAAAACATCCTGCTTAACCTTATTCAGGCAATTCGCTACGCACTTCATCTTCCCGGTTAAGCCATTTCCACGAAAAAGATAATTTTCTGTTTTGTTCAACCTGCTCATGGAGTAATAAGCCCTATTGGAAATTATTGCTTGCTGAGGTATCGTCATTCAAGAATATGGACTCATTAACAATACAATCGCTATCAAGTATTCAGTCGCAAACCGACGTCAGCCTTCCTTCTGATGAGTTGTTACAACTTCCGGAGCGGGTACTCCAATTCGGAACGGGGGTGTTGTTGCGGGGACTGCCCGACTACCTGATCGACAAGGCGAACCGGCAGGGAATTTTTAACGGGCGAATTGTGGTCGTAAAATCGACCGATGGAGGAGATATGACAGCCTTTACCCGGCAGGATAATCTGTATACGCTTTGCATCCGGGGTGTCGAAAATCGCCGGACCGTTGAACAGAATGTTGTTTGCTCGGCCATTAGTCGGGTGTTGTCGGCCAAACAATCATGGGATGAGATCCTCAAATTTGCTGCTAGCCCTGATTTACAGATCGTGATTTCAAACACGACCGAAATAGGCATTCAGCTCGTGCAGGATGATATCCGCCAGTCGCCCCCCGAATCGTTTCCCGGTAAACTACTGGCCGTATTGTACGCTCGTTTTCAGGCTTTCAATGGTGATCCGACAAAAGGGCTGGTCATTGTGCCGACAGAACTTATTCCGGAAAACGGCACCAAACTGGAAGGAATTCTATTGGAATTAGCGCATCGGAATGGTTTGGAAAGTGCGTTTATCGATTGGCTCGAAACGGCCAATACCTGCTGTAACTCGCTGGTCGATCGCATTGTACCCGGTCGTCCTGACCCTGCTACTCAGCATGCCCTGACCGAGCAACTGGGCTACGAAGATGACTTGCTGACCATTTCGGAAGCGTTTAAATTGTGGGCCATCGAGGGCGACGAACACGTTCAGGAAGTGCTATCGTTTCATCAGACCGACGAGAACGTGATCATCCGGCCTAATATCGACCTGTTCCGTGAACTGAAATTACGCCTGCTGAACGGCACCCATACATTGAGTTGTGGACTGGCTTTCCTGAGCGGGTTCGATACTGTTCGTGAGGCAATGGACGATGAAGTCCTGTCGGCTTTTGTCAGCAATGTGATGCTGGCCGAACTGATTCCGGGTATTCCGTATCAGGTCGATGAGAAAACAGCGCAACGATTTGGTTTTCAGGTGCTGGATCGGTTTAGGAATCCATTCATCGAGCACCGTTGGCTGGCTATTACCATGCAATATTCGGCCAAGATGCAGATGCGGAATGTACCGACGTTGCTCCATTACTACCAGAAATTAGCCGTAACTCCCCGGTACATATCACTGGGCTTTGCTGCTTATCTGTTGTTCATGCGGGCCACTACGCAGGAGGATGAAGTCTGGTATGGCGAACGGAATGGCGAAGCATACCCGATCTATGATGCGCAGGCGGGTTATTTTGCTGAGCTCTGGGCCAGTCTGACACCTGAAGAATTGACAAAAACCGTATTACAAAACACAACTCTCTGGGGGCATGACCTGAGCCAGTTACCTGGCTTTGCTGATGCGGTAGTCAATCACCTGACGCAAATGCTTGATAAAGGTGTGCTGGCAACGGTGTCGGCCTATTTTGGTCAGGTGCAACCGGAAGCGCTAATAAAATGAAACAGAACGTTCTGAAAATACACCCGAACGATTCAGTGCTGGTTGCGCTGGTCGATCTGGAACCGGGTCAGGCTGTGCAATGGGAGGCATTGACCCTGACCGTTACCGAAGCGATTCCGGCAAAGCATAAACTGGCGATTCAGGCATTTGCGCCGGGAGATGCGATTACGATGTATGGGGTTTTGGTCGGAAAGGCCAAACAACCGATTTCGATGGGGGGCCGACTGACGACGTTTAATGTACAACATGCCACGAACAGCTACGACCTGCATGGCTCGTTGTACCAGTGGACACCTCCGACTGTAGACCGTTGGCAGACGCAGACGTTTATGGGCTATCATCGCTCTGATGGTCGCGTTGGAACGGCTAACTACTGGCTCGTGGTGCCACTCGTATTTTGCGAAAATCGCAACATTCAGGTGCTTGAAGAAGCCCTTGTCAGTGATCTGGGCTATTCACGACGGCATACGTACCAGCGACAAACGCAGGAACTGATGGCTTTGGTACAGGCCGGTCATACGATTGAAGAAGTATTGCAGGCTGATTTGCAGGGAGCTGAACAATCCTTCGATGGGCTCAAACGCAATCAGTTACGGTTATTCCCGAATATTGATGGCGTGAAATTTCTTTCACATGAAGGCGGCTGCGGAGGAACCCGACAGGACGCACAGGCACTATGCGGATTGCTGGCAGGCTACATTACCCACCCCAACGTTTCGGGTGCTACCGTGCTGAGTCTGGGTTGCCAGAATGCGCAGGTGGCCATGTTGCAGGAAGAAATTCAGAAGCGAAGCCCGCAGTTCGATAAACCGTTATTTGTGCTGGAACAGCAGACGATTGGTACCGAAGAATCGCTGATCAGCCAGGCGCTTCGGCAGACGTTTGCGGGGTTGATGCAGGCAAACGCCTGTGTCCGGCAACCTGCTCCGCTCAGCAAACTGAGCATCGGGCTTGAATGCGGTGGCTCCGACGGCTTTTCGGGAATTTCGGCCAATCCTGCGGTGGGACATGCCTCTGATTTGGTCGTTGCCCTCGGTGGAACCGTCATTCTATCGGAGTTCCCTGAACTCTGCGGGGTAGAGCAGGAACTCTGCGACCGCTGTGTGGATGCTGAAACGGCCGGCCGGTTCCGGGAACTGATGAGCACTTACGCCCAACGGGCACAGGAAGCCGGATCGGGCTTTGACATGAATCCGTCACCCGGAAACATCCGCGATGGCCTGATCACCGATGCCATGAAGTCGGCCGGAGCCTCCAAAAAAGGAGGGACATCGCCGGTAGTTGCCGTGCTTGACTACCCCGAGCTTGTAACCAAACCAGGCCTGAATCTGCTTTGTACACCCGGCAACGACGTTGAATCGACAACGGCTGAGGTTGGCTCGGGCGCTACAGTTGTGCTGTTCACGACAGGTCTGGGAACGCCAACCGGCAATCCGATTGCACCTGTTATTAAAATTGCCAGCAATACGGTTCTGGCCAATCGAATGCCCGACATTATCGATGTCAACACGGGAACGGTTATCGACGGCAACGAAACGATTCAACAGGCGGGCGAAAGACTGCTGGAACAGATTATCCGGGTAGCCAGTGGCGAAGCCGAAGTTGCTGCTGTCCGTCACGGACAAGACGATTTTATCCCCTGGAAACGGGGCGTTTCACTCTAAAGGGTTGACTGATAGAGTGATTGAATAATTGAATAGCTAGCGCACCATGTAGTCACAGCAATGGCGGATCGTTTATTCAATCACTCTATCAGTCAACATTCGATCATTAATTCCATGAAAAAGCCCTTTCTAAACGACGATTTTTTATTACAGACTGAAACAGCCCGGCAGCTTTATCATGAGTTTGCCAAGCCTATGCCAATCATCGACTATCATTGCCATCTGCCACCAGACCAGATAGCCGGGAATCGCCAGTTTGAGAACCTGACGCAAATCTGGCTCTATGGCGATCATTACAAGTGGCGGGCGATGCGCACGAACGGTGTAGATGAAAGCTTCTGCACGGGAAATCAGTCTGATTACGATAAGTTTCAGAAATGGGCCGAAACTGTACCGTATACGGTTCGCAACCCGCTTTATCACTGGACGCACCTGGAGCTACAGCGGTATTTTGGCATTACTGAAACACTTAACGGACAGAGCGCCCGGCGTATTTATGAGGCCTGTACCGAGAAATTACAGTTACCAGATTATTCGGTCAGGAGTCTGCTTCAACGAATGAATGTCGAAACCGTTTGTACGACCGACGATCCGGTAGATTCACTCGAACATCATCAAAAGTTGCTCGACGAGCGGGTGGCCGGGACAGAATTTGGCGTTAGTGTTCTGCCAACATTTCGGGCCGATAAGACAATGGCTGTTGAAGATGCGAGGTCGTTTAACCTTTATGTTGCCCGGCTGGAAGCGGCCAGTAATACCGCCATTACGAGCTTCAGCGATTTTCTGGAGGCTCTGCGCCAGCGTCACGATTACTTTGCTGAAATGGGGTGTAAACTATCAGACCACGGTCTGGAGCAGGTTTACGCTGAAAACTATCGGGAGTCTGACGTTCGGGCTATTTTCGACAAGATACGTTCGGGCAAATCACTTACTGATTCTGAAGTTCTGGTGTTCAAATCGGCTATGCTGGTCAATTTAGCCGAAATGGATTGGGAAAAAGGCTGGACTCAACAGTTTCACTTAGGCGCACTTCGTAACAACAACACGCGCATGTTACAGCAACTCGGTCCGGACACGGGCTGGGACAGCATCGGTGATTTTACGCAGGCTCGTGCGCTGGCCCGATTCCTCGATCGGCTGGATACCACCGATAAACTGGCTAAAACTATTTTGTATAACCTGAATCCAGCCGACAATGAACTGATGGCTACCATGATCGGCAATTTTAACGACGGGTCAGTAGCGGGTAAAATTCAGTTCGGTTCAGGCTGGTGGTTTTTAGATCAGAAAGAGGGTATGGAGCGCCAGATCAATACGCTTTCAAACATGGGTTTACTGAGCCGTTTTGTGGGTATGCTGACGGATTCGCGGAGTTTCCTGTCGTATCCGCGGCATGAATATTTTCGCCGGATTTTATGCAACCTGTTCGGGAACGACATCGAAAATGGTGAACTTCCTGACGACATGGCCTGGATGGGACAAGTCGTTCAGAATATCTGCTACGGTAATGCCAAAACCTATTTTGGCTTCAGCCACGAACCAGCTTCATTCGCTGTTTAAGGATTGCATAAAAGCAGCAGGACTTTCGTAAAAAGCTACACAGAGCTTTTTACGAAAGTCCTGAGAAATTGTTCAGAAATCACATAACGGCTTTTGCTGTCATCACGACCATGCTGACAAAAAGCACTACTTTATTCTATGACAAAAGTCTGCTGTTTTGGCGAGTTATTATTGCGGTTTTCGCCAGTATCCAATGGCGAATGGATTCGACAGACATCGATGCCAGTGTATGTAGGCGGAGCTGAGCTGAACGTAGCAACGGCGTTGGCAATCTGGGGCGTTCCGGTGAAGTACAGCACGGTTCTTCCCGAAAATTCACTGGCCAATGACATTACGGACTATATTGTCGGCAAAGGCATCGATCCATCGGGGATCGTTCGGTTTGGGCAGCGAGTGGGTAGTTATTTTCTACCCCAAGGTACTGATCTTAAAAATGCGGGCGTAATTTATGATCGGGCCCATTCTGCATTTTCAGAACTGACAGCAGGCAAAGTTGACTGGGACGAAGTGCTGCAAAATACAAGCTGGTTGCACGTTAGCGCGATCAGTCCCGCGTTGAACGCATCTGTAGCGGAGGCTTGCCGGGAACTGATGGCTACAGCCTCGGCCAGAGGAATTACTGTTTCGATCGATCTGAATTACCGGGCGCGGCTCTGGCAATATGGCGTTGCTCCAACCGAAATTATGCCTGATCTGGTTGCGTATTGCGATGTGGTGATGGGAAATATCTGGGCGGCTAACACGTTGCTGGGCATTCCCGTTGATGAACGTAGCCTAGAAAGTGACCAGCAGGCCGATTATATCAGTCATGCACAGGGTACTTCAGAGGCCATTATAAAACGTTTCCCACGCTGCAAAGTCGTTGCGAATACGTTCCGGTTCGATAAAGAACCGACTGGGTTGCGGTATTACACCACTTTATTTGTGGATGGTCAGCAATATGTTTCGCCCGAGCTACTGACCGATTCGGTCGTGGATCGGGTAGGTAGTGGCGACTGCTTCATGGCTGGCCTGATTTACGGACTTTACAATCGACATTCCCCGCAGGATATTGTCAATTTCGCTGCTGAGGCTGCTTTTGGGAAATTGCAGGAAATGGGCGATGCTACAGGGCAGACAATAGAAGACGTAAAAAAACGGATTCATTCGGTAAGTATTTATTAATTAGTCTTTGGTTTGTTATTTTTCGTTGACTAATGCGTCTAACCGTAATTGACAAATCCACAAGCCTAATGCCAACTCTCTTAATCATTTTAACACAAGGTTATTATGCCGGTTTTCTCCCCCGAAAAAATTCTTGATCTGGTTATACAGCATCCTATTGTTCCAGTGTTTTACCATGCTGATGTCGACCATGCCAAGGCGATTGTACAAGCCTGCTACGATGGTGGTTTGCGCGTGTTTGAGTTCACAAATCGGGGCGACAAAGCATTGTCAGTCTTTACGCAATTAGTAGGTTATGTACGGGAACAGTGTCCTGGCATGGCAATGGGAATCGGTACGATACTGACACCCGCATTGGCCATCCAATTTATTGACGCAGGAGCTGATTTTGTGGTGCAGCCAGTTACAACTGCCACTGTAGGCGATGTGTGCCGGGAGCGGGGTATTCCCTGGGTGCCTGCCGGATCAACCCTGAACGAGATTTACCAGGCTACTTTGCTGGGTGCCAGTCTGGTGAAAGTTTTTCCGGGAAATGTAGTTGGCCCCGATTTCATCAAAGCCATTAAAGGGCCGATGCCGGGTTTGAAATTGATGGTTACAGGTGGCGTTGAGCCGACGATCGACAGCCTGACAACCTGGTTTCGGGCGGGCGTTACGGCCGTTGGTATTGGCTCGCAATTATTTTCGGGCAAAAGTGCCGAACCCGAATTCCTGCGCGAACGCGTAGCAGCCCTTGTTCAAACGATCTCTCCCTTTATTCCGCAACCTGTATGACTAAATCCATAGGAAATTATCGCTGGACTATTGTTGCGTTGTTATTTTTTGCGACGACGATTAACTACCTCGACCGGCAGGTGGTGGGCTTGCTTAAACCCACTCTGGAAAAGGAGTTCAATTGGTCAGAGATCGATTACAGTCGAATTGTACAGGTGTTCTCGGCAGCTTATGCCATTGGGTTGTTGCTCTTTGGGCGGGTTATTGACCGTATTGGCACCAAAACGGGCTACACGATCGCCATTGTTTTCTGGAGCATAGCCGCTATGGCACATGCGCTGGCAACCAGTACGTTTGGCTTTATTCTGGCCCGGATCGGGCTGGGGCTGGGTGAGGCCGGAAACTTCCCGGCGGCTATCAAAACGGTGGCTGAGTGGTTTCCCAAAAGAGAACGTGCACTGGCAACGGGTATTTTTAACTCGGGAGCTAATATAGGAGCTGTCATTGCACCCGTTGTGGTCCCCTGGATTCTGGGGATATATGGGTGGCAGATGGCCTTCCTCGCAACAGGAGCGGTAGGTTTCATTTGGCTGATTTTCTGGTATATTGGGTATGAAATACCCACTAAACAGGCTAAACTGTCGAAAGCTGAATTTGATTACATTCACAGCGATAATGAAACGACGCCCGACGAAGCCGCTGATCACGGAAAACCCGTTTCGTGGGGCAAACTGCTGAGTTTTCGGCAAACCTGGGCGTTCGTTTTCGGGAAGATGCTTACTGATCCGATCTGGTGGTTTTTCCTGTTCTGGCTTCAGGATTATTTTTCAACGACGTTCAATCTGGATACCAAGAAGCCAAATTTATACCTGGCAGTCTTATACACGCTGGTCAGTATTGGCAGCATTGGTGGTGGCTATCTGTCATCGTGGCTGATTGGACGGGGCTGGAGTGTGTGGAGAGCCCGTAAAACGGCTATGTTCATTTTCGCGCTGCTGGTCGTTCCGGTTATCGCGGTTCGGTTTGGGCCAGGCATCTGGACGGCGGTGGCGCTGATTGGGCTTGCCGGGGCAGCCCACCAGGCCTGGAGCGCCAATATCTTTACGACGGCCTCCGATATGTTTCCCAAACGGACCGTTAGCTCAGTAGTTGGTATCGGAAGTATGGCAGGCTCAGTAGGTGGTATTATATTCCCTGAAATTGTTGGACGCGTTCTGGATAGCTATAAGAAAGCAGGCGATTTACAAAGTGGATACGGAATTATTTTCCTGATTTGTGGCTCAGCTTACCTGCTTGCATGGCTTGTTATGCACTTGCTTACCCCAAAAATGCAGCCCGTTAACCTGGAGCCTCAACAGTCGGAGCCAGTAGCCTAAAGTTGATTTTATAGATATTGGTATTCTGTCTTTGATTTGTCAGTGCCAGAAAAACAAAACCACAAACCAGTTTTCAACTCTCTCTTATGGACGTTCAACAGATGGAAATAACAGCCTCACATCCACTCGCGCTGCCAGTTGGTGTAACCCTCGACCGGTACATCATGCACCGCCAAACGGCATTCCCGTATGCAACCGGTGAACTCTCGCAGTTACTGCGCGACATTGCACTGGCCGGAAAAATCATTCATAGAGAGGTTAATCGGGCCGGGTTGATCGATTTAACGGGCGGAATGGGCGTTCAGAACGTGCAGGGTGAAAGCCAGCAGAAGCTCGATATGATCGCTAATATTCGCTTTAGCCGGGCGCTGAAAAATGGGGGTGAAGCCTGTGCTATTATTTCGGAAGAAGAGGAAGATATTATTTACACGGGCAACAATAACGGTAAATATGTTGTCGCGATCGATCCGCTGGATGGATCATCCAATATCGATGTAAACGTGTCGATAGGCACTATTTTTTCGATCTATCGGCGCGTTACACCCATTGGTACGGCGCCAACGCTGGAAGATTTTCTTCAGGGAGGGCGTCGGCAGGTCGCAGCTGGCTATATCCTTTATGGTTCATCAACCATCATGGTTTATACGACAGGGCACAGCGCCAACGGGTTCACCTACGATGCGTCGCTGGGCGAATTTATCCTGTCGCATCCCGACATCCACAGCCCGGTTGATGGCCAGATCTATTCCTGCAATGACGGAAATCTGGACGACTATGAACTTGGTGTTCAGGACTACCTCACAACGTGCCGCCGTAACAAGTATACGGCTCGTTATATTGGCTCGCTGGTGGGCGATTTTCACCGGAATCTGCTGAAAGGAGGTATTTATTTATATCCTCCAACGAAGAAGAATCCGGATGGTAAACTTCGTCTGCTTTACGAAGCGTTTCCACTGGCATTTCTGGCCGAAATGGCTGGCTGTTTAGCCTCGTCGGGTCAGCAGGCAGTTCTGGATATCAAACCATCCGCCCTACACCAGCGTACACCTTTATACATTGGTTCGCCGGTTATGGTTGACAATCTGGTTAACTTGTTGAAATAGCGGTTGCAACTTCCCGAAAGTATCAGGCTTCCGGGAAGTTTGCGTCTATGCTGTGGTCTTTCTTTAAAATACGTTCCCGGTGCTGAAGCCCCCAATTCCGAAGGGCTTCGATGACACTATCCAGTGTTTCGCTATAAGGGGTTAGCTCATATTCGATGGTTACGGGCGTTGTTGGATACACGTGTCGTATGAGGAATTCATTCATTTCCAGTTCCTTCAATTCTTTACTAAGCACGCGGGCGGTAACGGTGCGAATGGTTCGCTGAAGTTCCCGGAAGCGCATAGGGCCGTGGCTTAACGCAATGATGATTGGGAGTTTCCACTTTCCATTCAGTACATAGAGCGCATCCTGCACACCTTTCAGGCTTTGTGTACACTCGACAATGGTAGGGTGTTTTCGCCCCCATGCATATGGTACGGCCTCTTCAATGACTGCATTCATAGGTTGTGTATAGTTAATGGAGGTGCCTTTTTATTGGTACCTCAGGTCTCTCTTTTGATTGAATAAAGATAACAGGAAGGATTCAATCGGGTATGCGGTATCCCAAAAGATAGCGCTATCCTTTGGGATACTGCTACTAAATGGATAGTTAGTTCATGTACGTTTGTCCTGTCGATTGACATCGAAAAAACAACCTAACTAGTCCAAAGAGATGAATCCAAAAATAAAACGTATTGCCACCATTGTCGTGACGGTTCTGGCCGCTGGAATGGTGATATTGAGTGGCGTGATGAAATTAACGCACTCGGCTCAGATCGTTGAAACACTCTCCAAAGTGGGTGTAGGGCCCTACATTACGATGCTGGGACTAATGGAAATTGGCTTTTCTGCGCTGTTTCTGTACCCAAAAACAATGAAGCTGGGCTTTATTCTATTGTCTTGTTACTTTGCAGGCGCCCTGGCGACCGAACTTTCGCATGGCACGCCACTGAATGCGCTGACTCCAATGATACTCATCTGGATTGCCACCTTCCTGCGTGACCGGAACGTATTCCTGGCAACGGCTGAATAATAAAGCGTAAGCGCTTATAGAAAGCCAAATCAAGTTTAAGGGATTAATAAACAAACAGACCGGCATGCCGGTCTGTTTGTTTATTGACAAACTAGTATTCCTGTAAAAGTTCTATACTGTTGTCAGCGTATGGCTGCTTTTTGACCTGCATCAGATTATCCTGATCCAGCGCTTCATCTAAAATTAGTCGTATATAACCATCAAAAAAATCGCTTTGATAACGTTCCCGGCAACGATTGCGTAAAAAAAGTCAATCAATTAATTGTTCATTACAATTCTTCGAACAAGTTTTAGTCTGTTATCCATAGCTTGGTATTGCCTTTTTCGCTACTTGACGTGAGCCTAAAATCGAGTTTTCAATCAATTGTCCTACTAGTCGGAACGCTACTAAGTTTTGTTTTTTCAGGCAATTGCTCCATTTCCAGAGGTAGCACAATCCCGGCGATTTCCGAAATTCCTAAAGATTCGATAGCAGAGCGAATGCTGTACTATCAGCGAAGCAACGGAGGTTGGCCGCAGCCAGGGGGAGATGCCATCAACTATAACCGTATCCTGACATCAACCCAGAAACAACAGCTTATAGCGGAGAAAAATAACCTCGATGCAACCATCGACGATAAATCTACAACCCACGAAATCAATTACCTGGTCGCGTCGTTCAAACAAACCCAAAACGATGACTATCGGAAAGCAGCCGAACGAGGAATCATCTACCTGCTGACGGCGCAGAAAAAAAACGGAGGCTGGGCACAATTCTATCCCGATTCGAGCAGTTACCGCAAGCAGATTACCTATAACGACAATGCCATGGTCGATGTGCTTTGGGTTATGAAATCCATCACAGATGGAACAAATTCGTTCGATGTGGTTGATAAACAACTTGTCCCAAAAGCGCAAAAGGCCGTCGATCGGGGTGTCGATTGTATTCTGAAGACCCAGTATAGTCAGAAGGGAATCCTGACTGCCTGGTGCGCCCAGCACGACCGTATTACCTTACAACCTACGGGCGCCCGTACATTTGAGTTGCCATCCCTAAGTGGCAATGAGAGCGTTGGTATTCTGGAATTTTTAATGAGTATCGACAACCCATCGGATCGGATCAGGAAGTCCGTTCGGGCGGCAACGGCCTGGCTTGAATCGGTCAGATTGCCGGATATCGCGACCAAAATCATCATTGATCCCAGCCAGCCGAAGGGTAAAGATGTTGTTGTTGTGCAGGAGCCGGGCTCAACCCGTTGGGCCCGATTTTATGATCTCGACACAAACAAACCGTTCTTTTGCGGTCGGAATGGGATTAAGAAATACGCCCTTGCCGAGATTGAAAACGAACGACGGGTTGGCTATGCCTGGTATGGCATCTGGCCTGCCAAATTGCTGGCTACCGATTACCCAAACTGGGCAAAGAAGTGGGGTAAATAAATTACTGCGTTACTGACCTGACCGTGAGTTAATTATCCTGGTTTCCTGATAACTGGATTTGAAAAAATAATGGTTCTGAAAAACGCCGTTTGTCTGCTAGTCTGTCTGGTTATTCCCGGCTTGATGACGTTTGCCCAGAAGCAGCACATCACAGTTGCTCAGGATGGGAGTGGCGATTATAGAACTGTGCAGGCGGCCCTGAACATGGTTCCTTCGAATAATAAAAGCAGGATCGTTATTTACATCAAAAAAGGCGTTTACAAGGAGAAATTGGCCCTCGATTCGACTCAGCACCTGGTTACACTAATCGGTGAAGAGAAAGGCTCGACACTATTGACGTACGATGATTATTCCGGTAAAGCCCTGCCCGATGGCAGGACATTAAGAACGTCGACATCAGGCTCGTTTTACATCTTCGGCGACGATTTTCGGGCTGAAAATCTCACTTTTGAAAACACCGCTGGCAGGCGGGTTGGTCAGGCTGTGGCTGCTTTCGTTACCGGCGACCGGGCGGTGTTTGTCAATTGCCGGTTTCTGGGCAATCAGGATACGTTATATACCGGGATGCCGGGGCAATATGGCCGTCAATACTATCTGGATTGCTATATCGAAGGAACTATTGATTTTATCTTTGGATCAGCAACGGCGGTCTTTGATCACTGCACGATTTTTAGCAAAACCGGCGGAACATACATCACCGCAGCGTCAACACCCGAAGGCAAACCGTATGGTTTTGTATTCCTGAATTGTACACTCACCAGCGATGCCCCCAAAGCCAGCGTTTATCTGGGTCGCCCCTGGCGGGATTTTGCCAAAACAACGTTTATTCATTGCCAGCTTGGCGAGCACATTCAACCCGCAGGATGGCATAATTGGGATAAGCCGAACGCAGAAAAAACAACGTTCTATGCCGAATATGAATCGATTGGGTCGGGAGCGAATCCGTCAGCCCGAGTCGATTGGTCACGGCAGCTAGCCAAAGATGAGGTGAAATCCTATAAAACAGAAACGATTCTGGCCGGTGATGATCATTGGAAACCGGATGAAAAACTGACAAAATAGGGTTTAAACCAACTTTTTCGAACGTTTATCAATACGTAAATTATGATGAGCAAATCATTTTTTTTGAAAAGCGTCTGTTTTCTTACCCTGTCAGTTTTGCTGGCCTTCGCTCCGCCAGCGAACAAGATTACCGTATACCTCATTGGCGATTCCACGATGTCGATAAAGCAGGTGAAGTACTATCCTGAAACAGGTTGGGGTATGCCATTCGCCTACTTTTTCGATGAGAGCGTGACCGTAGACAACCGGGCGCAGAATGGGCGGAGCACGCGGACATTCATCGAAGAAAATCGCTGGCAACCCGTGGCCGATGGACTAAAGGAAGGTGATTATGTCTTCATCCAGTTTGGGCACAACGACGAGGTGAAAACCAAGAAAAGCTATACGGCAGAAGGTGAGTTTCGATCAAACCTGATCCGCTTTATTACCGAAACCCGAACCAAAAAAGCAACCCCCATACTCATCACGCCCGTTGCCCGCCGACAGTTCGATGCGGCCGGAAAGATTGTTGATACGCACGCAGTTTATTCCGAAATCGTGCGGGCCGTGGCAACCGAGTACAAAACGCCAATGATTGACTTAGATAAACAGGGCCAGGACCTCTACCAACGGGCTGGCGTCGAAAACTCCCGCCTTTTTTTCAACCAGCTTGCGCCGGGCGAACATCCCAACTATCCGGAAGGGAAAGAAGACAATACACACTTCAACGAACTCGGGGCCCGAAAAATAGCAGAGCTGGTTCTGGCGAACATCAAATCGTTAAAACTCGATCTGGCCGACCGAATCGTGAAGCCAGAGACAAAATAAGGGTGATTTGCCTTGTCCTTATACGAGCTTATTCACTCGCAACAACAAAGTTGAGTTTGTCCGACGTTTTAGGGGTGAGAACGGTGAAATTGATGCGGTAAATCGTATCGCCCCATTTGGTAATAATACCACGATCTTCAGGCGAATCCAGTTTCACTTTTTCGACCGACGGCTGCATCTGTCTGGGATTGTACTTGACTACAAAATTTTTGGGTTGCCCACCTTTGGGATTGTAATGAATAATCAGCTCGCCGGGTTTGCCGACTTCGGCGGGATAGGCAGTCATCAGATGTTGCGTTAGCGCATTGGCCGTTTGCAGGCTGATTACATCATCGATCTGAACGTTTTTGCCCCGGTTCAGCCGAATGGTTCGCTGCCAGCTGTTTACGCCCGCTTCTTTCGGGTAGGCCCGTGAAATATCGACAGCAAACTGGGTAGCTGCATTGTCGGCTTTGTAGGTAACATTCGACGCTTTAAACGACATGCCGGGTGGCTGATTCTGGCCGTTTATCGTCGGCAGATTGTGGTAGTCTGAACAGTTGTACCAGATATCGTAGCGCTTATTACTGAATGTTTTAGCCGTGTAGGTGCCTCGCCCAACATCGATCAGCAGTGGTTGGCCATCGTAGTAGATCACATAATTGCCAATATCGTTATGGTTGTGGCTTTCATCATTGTGTCCTCCTTTGGCAGCTACATAAAATCCTTTGGTGGTTCCTTCCTGGTCGCGGGCGGCAAATACCTGAAGGTCTGGTAGCCAGACGTTTTTGGGGAGCGGTAAACCCTGCGGAGCTTTCTGGTATTCATCCTGCATGAACAGCGAATAAAAGTGCCTGAAGTAATGAAATTTGCCAACGGTGCCATCTTCCGGCTGGCGGTAAAAGGCTCCGAATTTCATCATGTCAGGATCGTTGATCGCCTTACCATAGCGGTAAATCATGGTAGCTGCCATGCCGGGTTGCGGATCTGCGTCGGCAAAGTTCAGAAAGTATTTCTCGCTGATCTGAGCCCGGTAGATGAACCGGCCCATGTTGCGAAATTTCTCATCGGCATAGACGTACTGAAAGGCATCGTTGCTGGCCAGATTCAGCATGGCAATGTTGTCGTACAAAGATGCTGCTGCGGCCCCCCAATAGCTGGGGCCTTCGTCGCAGCCACCATCCTGCGGATACGGATTCAGAAACTCATCCAGCACGTCCAGCAATTTGGCGACCGATGCGGTTCGTTTCTCATCGTCTTTTTCGAGAAGCAGCGTCGCATTGAGCCAATTGGAGCAAATCCAGGGGTTCCAGTTGTTGGGTGCCCGCCCATTGGCTGTTTTGGTCATCCAGCCGTGTGGTTTCGTCATCAGTGGCTCAAAAATCCGGTCGTTGGTTTCGTTATAGATCCGTTTCCGGATCTGGGGAGATACCGCATCCAGTTTATCGCCCAGATAATAATCGACCCAGGCCAGGTAAGTAGCGGTTTCAGCGGCAAATAAATCGACAAAGGGTTTCGATACGTCCATTAGCCCGGCATACTCTTTCGATTTGGGCAAGTGAGCGGGTACACCCCAGAACGACTCTTCGCAAATAGACCAGACACCGTCGATAATAGGATCAACAAACCGGCCTTTATTCTCGTAGATTTCGGCCAGCAATAGGGTTCCCAGCACTTCCCGTTTCTCGAAACTCACAGCCTGAAACTGATCCCGGTCACCCGTCCGTTCGATAAGTAGCGATTTTGTTGCCGGGATGTAGGGCCATTGATAGTTGAGATACGATTCTGCCTTTTCTAGGTACGCCTTCATCATGTTCTGATCGGCTTTAGCCCATCCGGCGCGGTCGTCCCGTTTGGGAAAGGGTGCCCACTGCGCCTGCGGAATCAGCACTTTTTTTAATTCACCCGGCGGGAATTTTCCACTCAGCAAATCCTGATCTTGGGCGTAGGATGAAAGACTGAGCAAGGCAGCAACCAGCAGCAGAAATGACTTCATGGGGAGAGGAAAAGGGAAAATCAACGGCTTAGAACAGGGAGTTTGTTAGGATAAAAAGGCTGTTTTCTTTCTGTTGATGACCCGATGAAAAGGCCGGTTCTGCAATTTTATACTTGGCCGATGCAACGGTCGCCAACGGCTGAAATTCCTCCGTATGGATGGCTTTGATTTGCTGATGTTCCCAAGTTTTTTTCCCTTCGGCGTAGGGGAGCAGCCATAGAAACGCCTTTTTTACGCTTTTCCCGGTTGCTGTTTCGTAGTTCCACAAGTCAATCTGCACGTTTTCTGCCAAAAGGGCAATCCCGAAAAAGCCCTGTAAGTTCATCACCGAGTAATTCCAGGAAAGTGTACGGGCCAACTCGTGTGGTTGGCTGCCATCGGCCTTTAGCTGACTCTCAATTCGTTTCATGGTCTTTTGCTCGATAATCTGGCGGGCCAGGGTTTTGTTATCCGTAAAAAGAGCCAGGCCAATCGACTGGAAGTCGTAGTAAGTGCCATGATTATTGTGCTCGTCTTCTTCGTCTTTCCCGATCGGGCTTGTGAGCATCCAGTCCAGAAACTGCCGAAACCAATTCTGTAAAGCTGCGTGATCGCCCGGTGTCCAAACTGATGACCCGCGTAGCAATTGAACGGCATCGGCCAGTTTCGCAAAGGCCCGACTGTCAATGAGGCCAATGCCCCGGCCATCGGTGATGCCGGGAATCGCCTGCCCGTAATTCAGATTCGGGTTCATTTTGGAGTCTGTATTCAGAAACCAGACACGAAGTAAGTCGGCAGCTCGTCTGGCGTATTTCTCATCATCGGAGAAATAATAGGCCACGGCCAGCAGCTCAACATCATCACATAAGTTCTTCAGATAGGTGGCGTCATTAATGGCAAACCGATCTGGATTAACCTGCCCATCTTTCCGAATGTAAGGCAACCCATTGGGCTTGGTCGAATCGGGCCACCAGTACGGCCCCACACTCATATAGTCGTGTTTATCGCCACTGGGCGGAGTCTTACTTTTAGCTGTTACGGTGTAAGTAGCATGCTTCAGGGTTTTATCCGCATCGGCAATCAACCTTTTGGCTGCCTGCACCAACGTCTGATCGCCCGCTTTGATTTTTGCCTTATTGGTCCGTAAAAAATCCGCATTCAGCAGAAAGGTAGTCGGTTTGGAGGGCGACTGCGCAGCTGAATCAACAGTTAAAACAAGAAGAAAAATAAAGCCGTATACTATAAATTTATTCACGTGGCTTCGCTGGTAAAGGGGGTTAAAAACGATTTTCCCGAGCGGCAAACCGTTCGGGAAAATACAAAACGGCTTACTTTAGCTTGATCTGTTTGATGCTGATTGTCATACTTTTCGTCGTATTATTGACCGCGTTTACGTACACATAGGCCGCATAGGCCCCATCGGCGGTTTTAACAAACGCACCCTGATCCGCGGCTAAACCATAGGCATAATCTGCCGCGCTGGGGAAAGTGGTTTGTTCCAGATCAACGTCGTCGATGTATACATCAAAGCCGGCTGTATTCCGAAGCTGTGCGTCTTTTACATCTACCCGTTTGTCGATGGCGGTGCGTGTTTTAGGAAGTCCAGTTGGCAGCGAAACGTCTTTGAGGTAATCGGCATTGGATGGCGCAACTAGCGCGTGGCCAAATGCAAAGTTGCCACTACCAAGCGTTGGCCGGTAAATATAGACAAAGTCGATTTTGCTGGCCAGATTGTTCTGCTCTACTTCGGCTTTCGAATAAACCGCCATATCGGCGAGCGACACATAAGCTTTCGCCCCATCGGTGAGCACCAGCGACCGTTTCATGCTCATGCGACTGATCCGATAAGCCGGTGATTGAATAGCAACCTCTTTGCCGGTAGACGAAGTACCGATAAAGAGGAACGAAACATCTTTGCCTTTCCCCTCTTCAGAAGGGTAATAGTAGTAGCGCAGCGTAACGGCTTTGTTTTTACTGACATCGATGATTGAAGCGGTCGAAACGGCTCCGTTTGTAACAGTATCGGCGGCCGTCTGCACGGGTTTATCGACACCCGTACTGCGATCCGTATACCAGGAAAATCCGCTGAATCCGGTGCCTTTTCCTCCGGCAATGGATGCTTCGGCGCGTACATCTTTCAGGTCGCCTTCGAGCGTGCCGATGGCGTAGGCAAATTCAATGCGGTCGCCAACAACAGCCGGACCTGTCGTTTTTTTGAGCAGATCATTTTTGAACGTTGTTCCCGGATCAACCTCTTTGTTCTGACAACCCGCGTTGAGTAACAGAGTGCCCAAAACCGGCAGAACGAAATAGACTATCTTTTTCATACGAATGAAATGGCTATGGCTGGTTTGGGTTATTTCTGAACAGTTACCGTTACGGTGTATGTTTTGCGAACCTGGCGATTGCCCGAAACGACAGTGTATTTCTGCGCCTGCGTATAGTCGGTCCAGATGCCCATCGTTGGCTCAACAATGGCATCGGTCACCACGCTGCAATAGGGCTTTACGCGTTCCATGTTGGTGCCAAATTTGGCTACGGCAGTCACGGTGAGCGCCGTGGTGTCAATCACCGTCTGACCACTAACCAGCACCGTTCGGTGGTCGGAACCCAGCAGATCAAAAAAGGTCATGTAGCACTGGGTGCGGCCGGTTATGAGGAGACCCGCTTCATCAACAGGTTCTTTGCCGCAGGAAAGCAGTCCAATCAGGGCCATCAGACCCAAAAAGAGAGGAAAACGTTTAGGTTTCATTTGCTTGCTAATTTTGAAGAGACAGGTCTCGGTTCGATCGTATGCAGACTTGCTCACAACTAAAGCCAGGGTGTATTCTGGATAATTTTAGAATTGACTTCGATCTCACCAGGCGGGATCTGGAATAAGTAGTACCGTTGATAATCACGCTCGGGGGCATTGACGAATTCGTCACGAACGCGGGTGCCCTGGCTGTCATATAGTACCTGTCCGCCGGGTGATGGCCAGATTTCTTCGGCTTTTTTCCATCGCCGGATGTCGAAGAAACGATGCCCTTCGCCAACCAGCTCAACAATGCGTTCCTGCTCGATGGCTTTGAAAAAGTCGGCTTTGGCCGCAAACTTCGCCTGATTCAGCGCAGGCAGATTGCCGCGCCGACGAATGCGATTGAGTAACGTAAAGAGTTCGGATGTTGGGCCGCCATTGGTTTCATTGATCGCTTCGGCATACATCAGCCATACATCAGGCAATCGCATCATATACATGTCCTGTGGGCCATCGCTACGGCCAATGCCACCCGTTTGCCGTATCCATTTTCGGAAAATGTACCCAGCAGGAGCACCGTCGTAATTGATGAAAGTCACACCATCGCGGCTACCGAAGCGGAACGGCATACTATCACCAACGGTCAACCCATCCGTCGAGAGCCGGAGCATCTTCTGTTCATCCCAGAGAATCGTTGCCCGCATCCGGTAGTCGCGGCCCGCATACGATTTGGGGTTAGTGGCACTGTTGAGCTGCGTCGTATTTTTAGACAGCACAAGCGAAGGGGCAAAATCGCCCGTTGACAGGAGCTGGTAGCGATTGGCCAACCGGAACGTAGGCGCAACCCATACCTGCCCGTTGCCAGTATTGCGCGTACCGAAGTCCCGTTGCATTTCCTCGCCCTGCGCCAGTAAGGGGCCTCCAAACTGAACGGAGAAGATAATCTCAGGATCGTATTCGTTGAAGTACTGGAACAGGTGCCAATAGTTCGGATTGTCGACAGGACCGGGCTCGCCGTTCCGGAACAGCGGAATATTTTTGTCGATGATTTTCTTGAAATCTGCCGCAGCAGCCGTATAATGTGCCTGTGCATCGGCCGTTTTTCCTTCATTTTTCATCCAGCAGGCCCAGAACAGCCGCACCTTACCACTGAAAGCCCAGGCAGCGAGTTTTGACGCGCGTCCAAGATTGTCGCCGGTATAGGTTTCCGGCAACACGGTGGCGGCATAGGCCAGGTCGGCCAGAATCGAATCTTTCACAACCGCACGCGGTGTTCGGATCAGTGAGTACGCTTCCGTATTGCCATTGAGCTTGCTGGTAAAATAAGGTACATCGCCCCAGAGGTCGATCAGCCGGAAGTAGTTGATAGCCCGCAGAAAACGGGTTTCGGCAACGAGCCTGTCCATCAGCGCCAGATCTGACGGCGTTTTCAGGCTTGCCCGCAAAGCACCAATGTTGCCCAGCACGTAATTGGCCCGGTTGATGGTCCGGTAGCAGTCGCCCCACAGAAAACCGAAGTTGGTATTCGATCCGATTGCACCGGGATTGAATACGCCCTGGTTGTTGCTGGTACCCCGTGTATGGACAAACTCCCCGCCACCGTCGAAATAATAGTCGCGGTCGAAGGTGGTGCGATTCGCATCGTAAACACCGTTTACGGCAAAGATGGCATCGTCGGTGGTTTTCCAGAACAGATCCGACGAGAGCTGGGTTGTAGGCACCTGATCGAGCAGATCTTCGGTGCATGCCACTGCGAACAGCGCCAGACCCAGTATGAAATAGAGGTTAAAAAAACGTTTCATGAGAGAAGAACCGACGTTCTGGGAATGGATTAAAGGCTGAGATTGAGACCAAAGGAGTACGATTTCAGCAGTGGGAATGGATCGTCCTGGTTGTCAACGTTCGATACACTGGTGCTTTTCTCCGGGTCAACACCCCGATAGCGGCTGAATGTCAACAGGTTCTCAGCCGTGACGTATACCCGTAACCGACTGACGCCGATGCGGCTCATTACTTTACTGGGGACATTGTAACCGGCCTGAATGTTTTTCAGCCGCAGGTAGCTAAAATCGTCCAGCCAGAAGGTTGATTCAGCCTGGTTGTTTCCGCCCGAACCGGTCACGAGCCGAGGTAGCGACGCCCCACGATTGTCGAGATTCCAGGTATCGGACCATTGGAAATCCTGAAATGCGTTCCGGGCCGAAGGAATGTTGACGTTGTTGAAGGGTTCCAGCCAGAAATCCTTGCGACCGGTAGCCGACTGCCAGAGAATGCTCAGGTCGAAACCACGCCAGCTACCGAACAGATTCAGACCAAACGTACCGACCGGCTGGTCGCGGTTAAATTGCGGTTGGGCTTTCCGGTCCTCATCATTAATTTGCCCATCGCCGTTCAGATCTTTATACAGAATGTCGCCCGGCGAAACGTACTGACCCTGATAAGGCGCGTTGGCAACGTCTTCCCAGGTCTGCGCAATGCCCGTTGCTTCACGGCTGTAGGCGAAGTGATAAGGTAGATTCAGATACGTATACCCCTTGCTTAAAAACTCGTTCCATTCCAGCAGTTTATTGCGGTTAAAAGCCATGTTCAGCGTAGCGCCGACGTTGGCATCCCGGATTTTAGCCCGATACGTTACGTTTGCTTCCAGGCCGAGGTTACGGAGTTTGCCGATGTTAACACGAGGGGCATCGTAGCCTGACAGGAACGTTGACAAGGAGGATGGCCGGATCATGCCGGTTGTTAGCTTGCTGTAAGCATCAATTTCGCTCGTCAGACGACCCCCGAAAAAGGCCAGATCCAGCCCAACGTTTGTAATGTTGGTCTGCTCCCACGAGAAATCTTCGTTAATGATCTTGGACGAACTAAACCCTTTGGTAATCTTACCATTGAGTATGTAGTTGGTCAGGTTGAAGATGTCACGCTGTTCGTAACGACCGACACCGGAGTTATTACCAAGCTTCCCGATTGAAGCCCGGAGTTTCGCTGACGATACCACCGAAGCGAAACGCTTGAAAAAGGGCTCTTCCGAAAAACGCCAGCCAGCCGAAACCGATGGGAAAAAGCCATACTGAAAGCCCGGCAGAAACTTACTCGAACCATCGTAGCGGGCATTGGCTTCAAACAGATATTTGTCGTTGATGACATAATTCAGGCGTCCCAGTACCGACCTCAGCCCTTCGGCGTCTGAATTACCGCCCGCCGACTGGGTTGTTGTTAAGGCTGCATCGATTTCGCTCAACAACGGATTAATCCGGTCCTGCCGACTGGCCGACAGGTTGCGATTGAACCAGTATTCTTCAGTATAGCCACCCAGTACCGTCAGCTGGTGATTGCCAAACAATGTTTTATTGTAGGTGATTCGGCCCTGAAGCAGTGTTTTATAGCCCTGGTTCGTGCTGTTGCTGATGCCTGCACTCGGATTGATAATCGTTCTGGCAACCTGGTTTGTCTGGAAATTCCAGACATCGGTCGGATCGTTATAACTCTTCGTAAACTGATTGTAGTAGCGAAGTCCGTAATCAGCCCGAACAGTTAGTCCCGCCAGGGGCGTCCATTCGCCGTACAGGTTTGCGTTGATTTCCTGCCGGTCGCGCAGGTTATGATAAACCTGATACCGAGCCAGCATATTGGCCGCCTGAGCGTCTTCGCCATAGGCCATGATACCACCATACTGCCCGGTTGTCGGGCTTTGCGGGAGAATTCCGGCAATGGCATAGCGAATATCGTAACCGTCGGTTCCGCTGTAATTGATGAATCCTTCCTGATTGGCGTATTTCTGTTTTGACCATTGGCCATCCATCCGAATGCCTACTTTGATGGCATCCCGCACTTTATAATCGAGGTTAAAACGCGTATTGTAGCGTTTGTAATCGTGGTTGATCAGGACGCCTAATTCGTCATAAAGGCCCGCCGACAGGTAGAAATTCATGCGATCGGTGCCGCCCGAAGCTGACAGATTATGGGTTTGAATACGACCCTGATCGCGCAGGATGACATCCCACCAGTTCGTATTCGGATAATTAGTCGGATCGATCAACCCTTTGGACAACCAGTCTTCTACGGTTCCATAACGGAACGTAGTTGACGAAGCCCCTGCTCCCGAAGCCCGCATATGCATCGTCAGAGCGCGGGGGTAATCTGCGAAATAGTTGTAGAAGTTGGTGGGTTTTGATAGTCCGTAAGTACCGGTATAGCTGATCTGGGCTTTTTTGTTCTGTGACCCATTTTTGGTCGTGATCAACACAACTCCATTGGCAGCCCGTGACCCGTAGATGGACGCTGACGCGGCATCTTTCAAGACCGAAATACTGGCCACGTCGTTCATGTCGATGCGGTTGATATCGACATCCGGCATCCCGTCGACGACAATCAGCGGTCCCGAATTATTGACTGTGCCGAGTCCGCGAATGATCAGGGCAGCACCGCTCCGGCCTGCCTGTCCGGTCGATTGCTGAACGGATAACCCTGGCACAAGCCCTGACAATCCCGACGAAACGTTAGCCAGCGACCGGCTCGAAATTTTTTCATCGATCGTTATGGCGGCTACCGATCCGGTCAGATTTTCTTTTTTCTGAGTACCATAGCCTACCACGACGACCTCGTTGAGGGTTTTGATATCGGGTGCCAGAGTTACATCAAGGGTTGTTTCGCTGGTAACGATGGCTTCTTTGGTCAAATAACCAATGGCCGATACGGCAAGTGTACCGCCACCGGTAGGAATATTGACCGTGAATTTACCGTCAGCATCGGAGGTGGTTCCGGTCTTGTCATTACCCTTCAGTACGACAGTCGCACCGGGTAAGCCCGTATTTTTTTCGTCGAGAACCCGACCGCTGAACTTATACGTGGCGACCTGCCTTACCGGAGCTGCTGACGGGTTATTTCCCGGCGGGATAGCCTGACCAATCAGGTCGCCACAGGCCAGCAGCGAAGCTAAACTGCCATGTATCGCCAGGACCAGAAGTCTGGAAGATAAAGGTTTATACATATCAATATAGGGTTTGATAAACTTGTTTTTGCCGGAAAGTTGAATCGATCATTGACAGACAACCTCCTCGGTTGTCTACGCTTATTTATGCATAAGGCACGTTGCCACTCATTCCTGTTCACTACGTTGGGCCAACGGGTAAGCGAGCCGTTGACTGCTTTTTTGCTACATCTGACAGTAAGTTGATGAGGCAATATTAGTGGTGATGTGAATAAAAAATAATGGAATAATCTAAAAAGAACGGTTTGTCCACCTCTTTGAACGCTTTTGGAACGCACCGAACGGTTTGTCCACCTTATTGACCTATACGCATAACTAGATAAAAGCCGCACGCACCTAAACTTGCATGGTCGAAACGACACTATTCCTAATCAATCAATTCCTAAACACGAAACGTATGAATCGCACTGGAAATGGTACAACACAATTGCTTGGCAGTTTCCTGATAACCGCCTTCCTTCTGCCGGGATGTATGAACGATCAGGGCATAAGTACTGACAGGAAAGTAATCGATAAAACCAGTGGTGCCCGAATCGATAATAATCAGTTCGTCCACCCCGGCGTGCTAAACAGCAAGGCCAGTCTGGACCTGATCCGTTCGCAGGCTAATAATGGTGATGCAGCTCGCCTGGATGGGTATTCGAAAGTAACCGAATTTGTCGATGCAAACCCCGTACCGACTTCATTCCCGGCAACGGTCTATGTAAAAGGATCGGGGAGTACACCAACTGAAAATCAGATCAAAACGGACGCAATACTGTCGTATGCGCTGGCACTGCGATGGGCCAAAACGGGTAATGCAATCTATGCGACTCAGGCCATCAGCATTTTGAATGGCTGGGCCACTAATTTCCAGCGATTGCTGCCCGATGCCGGTACCGATTCCCGACAGACGTATCTGGAGGCATCCTGGTTTACACCTACGTTTGTTGCTGCCGCCGAAATCATCCGCTTTTATACAGTAAACGGAAATTCGGCCGGATGGAGTAGCACGGACATCAGCAAATTCCAGGGTTTTCTGAATAACCTGAAGGACAACTACATCAACAGGCTGATCAATGAAGTCAATTACGACAATAACTGGGAAGTGTCAGCAGGTTACGCGAAAATGGCCGTTGGTGTTTTTCTGAATAGCAGCACTGTCTACAATGGCGGTTATGATTATCTGATGCAGAACATTCCGGTGATTATCAGTTCGTCTGGTGAAGTAAAAGAACATTGTTCGCGCGATTGCTGGCACCCGCAATATAGCCTGACGGGCTTCGCCTATGCTGCCGAAATTGCCCGGATTCAGGGCGATAATACCGTGTTTCCAGCCTATTCCAGTCGGATCGCCAAAGGCTTTGAGTACATGGAAGACGCGTTTGTGGGTGCTATTGGCTGCCGGAGTTGCGCGGGACAGGCCGTTTTTCCGGGTGCAGAAGTTGCGTCGAACTACTACAATACATCCGCCAAAATTACCAGTCTGCGAAACCGTCAGGACCCCTACGGAGCCACTGGTGACAAAACATTTCTGGGCTTTACAACATACACGCACCGAGCTATCGGGCGATAGTCTACTCCTTGCTTTTACTTGCCAATTTTTACCGTTTGCTGACTCATGCTTCGACTAGTCATTGCCTTTTTTATTGTTCCATTTTTAGCCAGCCCCGCGCTGTTCGCCCAGAAAACTACCCGACTGCTGGCGAACTGGCAGTATCTGCAAAGTGATTTGGGTGGAAGTTGGGAAGCCGTTCGGCCAGTCGGAGAGGGTAGCCCGGAAAGCGTTCCGGTCTGGCAGGATATAACCCTGCCACACTGCTTTAACGCCCGCGATGCCGTTGATCCAGCGGGTAATTATTATCGGGGGCCGGGCTGGTATCGTACCCAGTTGACTATCCAGAATCCGTATCGTCAGGGACGAACACTACTGCACTTCGAAGGAGCGGGTCAGAAAACTGACGTATACGTATATACGACGAAGGTTGGCTCTCACGTTGGGGGCTATGATGAGTGGACGATAGATATTACCGAGGCTGTAGAAGACTTCAAAAAGTCGGATGTTTTCGCGAAACAGTTTAAAGGCAACGTACCAATCGTTATTCGGTGCGACAATTCGCGTGATCTGGAAATGATTCCTTCCGGTATGTCTGATTTCAACGTTTACGGAGGTTTGTATCGCTACGTGAATCTGACTTATGCGCCAACGGTTTCGCTCGATAAAATCTTTGCCACCGCCGATGTTGATCCGGCAGGGCAGGCCGGGAAATTAACCGTCGGTGGTCGATTTCGTAAACCCGCTGAACAATCGGCGGCTGCCGTTTCTATTCGCCTGCTTGATCCGCAGGGCAAAACGGTTGATCAGACGATAAAATCTCTGAACGATCTGACAGGTGATGTCTCCTTATGGCAGACTACTCTTCGGAAGCCGCAGTTGTGGTCGCCAGATTCTCCCGATCGATACACCGTCGCCATAAAGCTGATGACCGCGACTGACACGACAACCTATACCGAAAAAGTAGGTTTTCGGAGTTTTGAATTTGTAGAAAAAGGGCCGTTTAAGTTCAATAGCAAGCGATTACTGCTCAAAGGAACGCACCGCCATGAAGACCATGCGGGCGTTGGTGCAGCCATGACGGAAGATATGATTCGCACGGAGATGATCATGATGAAAGAAATGGGCGTCAATTTCATTCGGCTTGGGCATTACCAGCAGTCGAGGATTGTACTGGATTTGTGCGACAGTCTGGGTATTCTTGTCTGGGAAGAAATTCCCTGGTGCCGGGGTGGTCTGGGCGGGGATCTTTACAAAGAACAGGCCCGCCGGATGTTGACCAGCATGATCGAACAGCATTTCAACCATCCGGCAGTTATTATCTGGGGGTTGGGTAATGAAAACGACTGGCCCGGTGATTTCCCGGAGTTCGACAAAGAAAAGATCCGGTTGTTCATGCGCGAATTAAATGACCTGTCGCACCGGCTTGACCCCCGGCGCAGAACGGCCATCCGCCGGTGCGATTTCTGCAAAGATATTGTCGATGTGTATTCGCCGTCGATCTGGGCGGGTTGGTATCGGGGACGCTATACCGAATATAAATCCGTCAGTGAACAGGAGTTTGGCAAAGTAAACCACTTTCTGCATGTAGAGTGGGGGGGCGACAGCCATGCCCGTCGTCATGCCGAGGAGCCTGATCAGGCCGTGGCAACTGTCACAACCGGAAAAGGCGTCGATGAACGAACCGGGGATGCGTCCCTCCACGGTGGTTCGACCCGTATGTCGAAAGACGGCGACTGGAGCGAATCCTATATCGTAAACCTAATCGACTGGCATTTGAAAGAGCAGGAAACAATGCCGTGGCTCACGGGAACGGCTTATTGGCCTTTTAAAGATTTTTCGACGCCCCTTCGCCCCGAAAACCCGGTTCCTTTCGTCAACCAGAAAGGTGTAGTCGAGCGTGATTTTACGCCCAAAGAATCATACTACGTTTTTCAGTCGTATTGGACCGACAAACCGATGGTACACATTTATGGGCATTCCTGGCCGGTTCGGTGGGGAACTGCGGGAGCGCAGAAACTTGTGAAAGTGTATTCCAACTGTGCTGAAGCGGAGTTGTTTGTCAATGGCAAAAGCCAGGGCGTTCGTAAGCGGAATAGCCAGGATTTTCCGGCCGCCGGATTGCGATGGCAGGTACCGTTCAATGCCGGTAGCAATCAGATCCGGGTGGTTGCCCGGCAGGGAAACAAGACGGTTGAGGACGAAGTAACGATGCAGTACCAAACCGAAAAATGGGACAAACCTGCCCAACTCATTCTGGAAAAAATTGGGGAAGAGAATGGCGTCTCTACGCTTCAGGCCCGACTGGTCGACGATCGGGGTATTGCCTGCCTCGATGCTGCCAATTACATCAGTTTCAGCCTGGCTGGCGATGGTCGTTTGCTGAATAATCTGGGCACATCGACCGGATCGCGTACGGTTCAGGCTTATAATGGCAGGGCAATCATTCGGGTCGAATCAGGAGCTGGGAAAGCCGTTGTGGGTGTGCAGTCGCCCGGTTTGCCAACGGCATTATTGACCATTCTGCCCCTGAAGCAATGAGTTCTGGTGTGACGCGACAAATGGCACCGATCTTCACACAAATCATAAAGGCAATTCAGTTTTTATACGTATGCAAAGACAAGTAGTGTTCATTGTAGCGATAGTAGGCCAATTTTTAGCCGGGATTTCCTACGGACAGTCGGCTGAGCGGGCCACCGTTATCGCTACGTTAAGGCCACACATTCTGTCTGAAGCCCGCTGGGCTATGCAACAGAAGCCGATTACCGTTACGGCACAGACATCACCCCGAAGTACAGGAAACAAACACGATTTCTTTTCAGAAGGTGATTACTGGTGGCCAGATTCGGCTAACCTGCAGGGACCATACATTCAGCGGGATGGAATGACCAACCCCGACAATTTTGTCGCACATCGACAGGCGATGATCCGTTTCAGCCGGATTGTCGGTGCCTTAGCTTCGGCTTATGTATTGACCCAGGATGAGACGTACGTTCGGCAGGCATTCCGGCATCTCCATGCGTGGTTCGTGGATTCGGATACCCGAATGAATCCATCGCTGTTGTATGCCCAGGCAATCAAAGGACGCGCAACGGGACGGGGTATCGGTATAATCGATACCATTCACTTGATGGAGGTTGCTCAGGGACTGCGTGTTATGGATAGAGCGAAAAGCGCCGATAAGCAGGCCGTAGCGGCCATTCGACGCTGGTTTGCGGATTACCTCAACTGGCTGACGACGCATTCATATGGTACCGATGAGATGAATGCCAAAAACAATCATGGCACCTGCTGGGTGATGCAGGTTGCCGCTTTTTCCAGGCTTACCAACAACGACTCGCTGATGAATGCCTGTCGGAACCGCTACAAAACAGTGTTGCTGCCCGATCAGATGGCTACCGATGGCAGTTTCCCCCAGGAACTTCGCCGAACCAAACCCTACGGTTATTCGCTGTTCAATCTGGATGCAATGGCGACCATTTGCCAGATTTTATCCACGCCTGCCAACAACCTGTGGTCCTATCAAACGGCGGATGGTCGGAGTATTCGGCAGGGTATTGCGTATCTGTACCCGTTTGTTGCGAACAAATCGAGCTGGCCTTTGAAACCTGACGTGATGTACTGGAACGACTGGCCTGTTGCCCAGCCTTTTCTGGTATTTGGAGCCCTACAATTTAACCAGAAGGAGTGGCTCGAAACCTGGAAAAAACGGGACCACGACCCACAGGTGGAGGAGGTGCTGCGCAATTTGCCAATCCGAAATCCGGTCATCTGGCTGGACTGATTTCCGACGAGGATCAAACACTTTTTTAAGCTAATTACTGCAATGCCAACCAAACTATTGACAGTAGTCATACTATTTTTCGCCCTGGGACGACCAGCCGTATACGGTCAGTCTATGCCAGAAAGCCAGGGAGTTGCGGTTGTGAAAAGCACATTAAAGTCGCACATTCTGTCCGAAGCCAGTTGGGCTATGCAGCAGCAGCCAATTACAATAACGGCGCAAACATCACCCCGTAGCGCGGGCGGGAAGCACGATTTTTTCTCGGAGAGTGATTATTTCTGGCCAAATCCGGAAAACCTAACGGGGCCTTATAAGGAGATCGACGGCAAGACGAATCCCGAAAACTTTCTGGCCCATCGAAAGGCCATGATTCGGTTCAGTCGAATTATGGGTGCATTGGGCTCAGCCTATAAATTAACAGGTGATGGTAAGTACGTAAAGCAGGCATTGGCTCATTGTAAGGCATGGTTTTCGGATACGGCTACCCGCATGAATCCACACTTACAATATGCTCAGGCTGTGCGAAATGGTGTAACTGGCCGATCCTGGGGAATTATCGATACGATTCATTTTATGGAAGTGGTGCAGGCACTGGTGGTCATGGAAAAATCAAAGGCTGCGGATCGGCAAACGCTGGCTGCTACCCGCCACTGGTTTACGCAGTATATCAACTGGCTCACAACGCACGAAAATGGCAGAAAGGAGATGGAAGCGACCAACAATCATGCAACGTGCTGGGTAATGCAGGTAGCTGCTTTCGCCCGTTTTACCGGCGATACGGCCATGCTCAACCTTTGCCGGGAACGCTATAAAACGATATTACTTGGCCAAATGGCAGATGATGGGAGTTTCCCTCGGGAAATGAAACGCACCAAGCCCTACGGCTATGCCATTTTTAACCTCGATGCGATGACAATGATCTGCCAGATCGCATCTGACAGGAAGGATGATCTGTGGAGTTATCAAACTGCCGACGGGAAAGGCATCAAAAAAGGGATTTCTTTTTTATACCCATACCTGGCTGATAAGTCGAGCTGGCCTTTGAAACCCGATGTGATGTACTGGAACGACTGGCCTGTAGCCCAGCCTTTTCTGGTGTTTGGAGCCCTAGAATTTAACCAGAAGGAGTGGCTCGAAACCTGGAAAAAACTGGACCACGACCCACAGGTGGAAGAGGTGCTGCGCAATTTGCCAGTTCGAAATCCGGTCATCTGGCTGGACTGATTGATGGTACTTTTTCGCGCCAATTGAATGGCAATACTTGACGATGTCTACTGACAAATTTGACCTGCATAAACAAACAAATGCAAACAACTAAACTGCTTACTGCATCGTTGGCGACCGCTGTACTTCTGACAGCCTTTGTTCCCGATACGCTTATCAAAACGGCATTCAAACAGGCGGAACAACAGGCGCAACGGATGCTTACCGACGTTGCCCTTGCCGCCACCAAACCGACAGGCAACAAACCCGCATTAGTGTCGCCACGTACGCTCGATAAGACGGGCGACTTACAACTGGTGCCTGCCCGCGACTGGACCAGCGGCTTTTTCCCCGGCGAACTTTGGTATCTCTTTGAATACACCGGCAAGAACGAGTGGAAAAAACAGGCGCAACTGTTGACCGCCAAGCTGGAAAGTGAAAAGATGAATGCCGGAACGCACGATATGGGCTTCAAGCTCTATTGCAGCTTCGGGAACGGCTATCGGCTGACGCGTGATCCGGTCTATCGTGACGTGCTTATTCAGGGAGCCCGGACCTTAACGAAACGATTTAAACCAACTGCGGGAATCATTCGGTCGTGGGATCACCATAAGGAGGTTTGGCAATGTCCGGTTATTATCGACAACATGATGAACCTGGAATTGCTGTTTGCCGCTACCCGGCTGACGGGTGATTCGACTTTCTACAAAATTGCCGTTACACACGCCCGCACGACGATGAAAAACCATTATCGGCCCGATTACAGTTCGTACCATGTGGTTGATTATGATACACTGACGGGAAACGTGCTGAAGAAAAATACACATCAGGGATTCAGTGACGAATCGGCTTGGGCGCGCGGACAAGCGTGGGGTTTGTATGGCTATACCTTATGCTATCGCGAAACGAAAGATCCCCAGTTTTTGACGCAGGCTGAAGCAATAGCCAATTATATGCTCAACCACCCACACATGCCTGCTGATCTGGTGCCGTATTATGACTTCGATGCACCAGGCATCCCAAATGAACCCCGCGATGTTTCGGCAGCTGCGGTCATGGCGTCGGCTCTGTATGAACTAAGCACTTACAAGTCGGATTCGCCATACCGCGCCAAAGCCGACCGTATACTTGCTAGTCTGGCTAAACAATATGCATCGCCAGTTGGGAAAAACCACGGATTTCTCCTGCTGCACAGTACTGGGGCAAAAACCACTGAAATCGATACGCCCCTTATTTATGCTGACTATTATTATATGGAAGCCCTGCTCCGGGCGAAAAAGCTGAATGAGAAGAAACCATTGTTTTAAATGATAGTATTTGCTTTCTCGTTCAGGACATAAGTTCTGCTGCATGTTCGTCGGGCTGATTGCTGTATTCAGTTGGAGTCAGGCCAAACTGGGCCCGGAAGGCGCGGCTGAAATACTTCGGATCACTGAAGCCGACAGCAAATGCAACTTCTGAGACACTTGCCTTTTTCTGCTTGAGCAATAGTTCGGCTTTTTTTAAACGAGTGGTTCGCAGTAGATCGATGACGGATAAACCTGTCAGCATTTTCACCTTGCGGAACAAGACCGGGCGACTCATGCCTATTTCGTTGACCAGACTGGTTACGTTAAAGTCGGCTTCGCCAAGGTGCGTATCCAGTACCGTCATGAGGTGATTGAGGAATTTAGCGTCGGGGTGGTCAAGTTCCTGAGCCTGTGGCTGAAGCGTAACGATTCGGTGGTATTTCGTTTTCAATTGATCCCGTAGCAGGAGCAGATTACGAACGCGTGTCTGAAGCAGCAGCGGGTGAAAAGGTTTGGTCAGATAATCGTCGGCACCGGTCTGTAGCCCTGTCAGCTGATAGTCCATTGTATCTTTGGCCGTGAGCATAATGACCGGAATGTGGTTGGTTCGCAAATCCGATTTGACACGGTGCGTGAGGGCAAACCCATCCATAACCGGCATCGCCACATCCGTTATGATCAGATCGGGCAATAGATGAGCTGCTTTCTCCCAGGCAACTGAGCCATTAGCGGCTTCGATCACCTGATGGGTGGCTGCAAACAAATCCCGAATGTATTCCCGAATATCGTCCTGATCTTCGACAACCAGAATAAGCGGTTTCCCTGAATTTGACAGTTCTTCTTCACTGATCGACATGTCAGCCGAATTGGTCAATTCGATTGGTTCCAGCCGAAGTGATGTAAAATCCTGTTTAGGAGAACGATCGTCCGAAATCAGTTCCGCCGATTCGGGAACGTTCAAGGGCAAAGTGATCGTAAACCGGGTGAAGCCAGCATGATGAGGCTCCGTTTCCCGACTTTCGACGGAGATTTGTCCATTGTGCTGATCGATAATGCTTTTACTGAGTGCTAAACCCAGTCCAAATCCAGAATCGCGCGTTTTAAATTGACCCGCCTGATAAAACCGGTTGAAAATATGGTCCAGGTCGCTGGCAGGAATACCGCTGCCTGTATCCTCGACAATAATAACCGCATTATCGGTGGCTACATTTGTCGTGAAATCACGTTGTAGACGGACAAAAATGGAGCCACCTGCCGGAGTAAACTTAAATGCATTCAGCAAGAGGTTATAAACCACTTTCTCGATTTCTCCGGCGTCGATCCAGGCTGGCAGCGCGTCTACTTCCGACTCGTTAATCAGCGTTACCTGACACGACCGGGCATGTTCCAGAAACGAGTCGGTTACAGTATGTAAAAACGTCACCAGGTCTGTTTCGCGTAATTCAAGTTGAATATTGCCGGTTTCGTGCTTCCTGAAATCCAACAGCTGGTTAAGCAATCGCAGTAGCCGGTCCGTACTGCCCCGCATAATGGATAGCTGTTTGCGGATAAACGGATCCTCTACATAGTGATTGGTTAAGACTTCGATTGGGCCAATTACCAGTGTGAGCGGGGTTCTGATCTCATGGGCAATCTCGGTAAAGAAATTCAATTTTGTCTGGTGAAGCTCCTGTTGCCTGGTTTTTTCGAGATGCTCTACCCGTAGGTCATGAGCGAGTTGCAGCCGATTGCGATTGAACCGCGACCAAAGCCGCAGCAAGCCAAGAAAAACCAGCGCATAGAACACGTAAGCCCAGTATGTTTTCCAGAAAGGAGGCAATACGGTGATGGTCAACGCAAGCGGTTTCAGATTCCAGACATCGTCGTTGTTCGTGCCTTTCACCTGGAGCACATAATCGCCCGGATCGAGATTTGTATACATCGCACGGGGTTCATCGACGTATGTCCAGGTATCATCGAACCCCAGCAACTTATAGGCATACCGATTTTTCGCGGAGTTGATGTAATTAAAAGCCGCAAAATCGACCGAAAAAACATTCTGCCGATGAGTGAATATAAGCCCTTTTGAGTAATCGATACCCTGATCGTCGTTGGGCGAAAGTCTCGTTACAGGATGATTAAACAGACGTAACTGCGTGAAAGCCAGTTGCGGGGGTATGTTGTTCTGGCGAATACTGTCTGGGTGAAACCGAACAATGCCGTTGTAGCCGCCAAAGTATAAATATCCATGCGAATCCTGATAGGTGGCATTGGGCGTAAATTCCTTGCAAACCAGACCGTCGTGCCGGTTGTAGGAAATAAACGTCTGTCGGCCCGGTTCAAGCTGTGCCAGACCCTTGTCGGTGCTAATCCACAAACGGCCCCGGTTGTCTTCCTGAATGCCAAAAATCGTGTTGCTGGGTAAGCCCTGTGCCGTTGTAAAATGGCGGAATGAGTGCTGATCGGGGAGCAACAGATTGACCCCGCCGTCGCGTGTGCCAATCCAGAGCCGATGCTGTCGGTCTTCCAGAAGGCAGTTAATGTGATTGCTGCTGATCGACGCTGAGTCCGTTGCATTGCGGAAAAAGTGGGCGAACGTATCCTTATCGGCCAACTTTTGGTTTAAGCCGCTCGTTGTACCGACCCATAATTGCCCTTGTGTATCGAAAAGTAAACAAGTGGCATTGTTGGTGCTTAAGGTCGCTTCGTTGTCAGGGTCATGACTTACCCGTTCGAATGAATTCGTCTTTGGTATAAACCGACAAAGGCCCCCCAGATTCGTTACAATCCAGAGTGTTCCCTGCCGGTCGCGTTTGAGATCGTAAATGCGATCATTAGGCAGCGAATGAGGATTGTTTGGCTCGTGCAGATAACGGGTAATGGTTTGTCGACGCAAATCCAGATAATTCAGCCCCTTGATGGTTCCGACCCAAAGTCCATTGGTTCCATCAGCCAGCAGGCATTTTACTTTATCGTTGGAAAGCGACTGGCTGTTTTTAGAGTCATGAGCAAAATGCCGGGCAATGGTATTGTCTGGATTGAGCAGAAATAAGCCCCGGTCTTCAGTGCCCAGCCAGAGCTGGTGTGATGCGCTGGCCGGTAGCATCGGTCCCGCAATTTTAAAGGGAACCCCGCCCCGATGGTCGAGCGGCCGGAAGGAGCCAAATTGCCGGGCCAGTGGGCTATACATGTCCACTCCTCCGTAGAACGTACCTACCCAGACCGATCCATCCCGGTCGCTAAAGATAGATCGTACCGAGTTATCACTCAGTGAGCCGGGGTCGGTTGGCTGATTAACCAACGCTCTGAATCGGCTGCCATCCTGCGCAACAATATACAGCCCCGACATGGTGCCAATCCAGAAATTACCTTTGCTATCGGGTTGAATTGTTCGGATTATCTGCGTACTCAAATCAAGGTGAGGCACGGCATTCCATGAAACAACCTTACCCTGCCCTTTGTCGAACAGGGCAATCCCGTTTCGTTCGGTACCGAGCCAGAGGTGCCCTGCCTGATCTTCGGCAATGGTATTGATGCCGTTAGACGAATTGTGGTAGACCGAATCCGTCGGCTCCAGAAAATAATTGGTCAGTTGAAACTTGCCCGATTTCGTTGGTCGAAGCCGCGCCAGGCCGCCTGAGGTACCAATCCAGAGGTTCCGGTCGTGGTCTTCATAGATTGCCCTGATATAGTCATTGCTTAGCTTGGCTTGGCTTTGAAGCAGATCGGTTAATCGCTCATATCGATGAGGTTTCGTCGTTTTCAGTCGATATAAGCCGTGCAGTGTACCAACCCAAATTGCTTGCCGACTATCCTGAAACAGGCTGATGATGGTAGAATCCGGGGCATTTCCCGACGATGATTTGTCGAATGAAAATCGTCGGAAATCGCCCTGTTGCGGCTGGTGGAGGGCTAACCCTTTGGTTGTGCCAACCCATAACCGTCCCTGCCTGTCCATCAGCAGGCTATTGATGGTGTTCGACGCGAGGCTATTTTTGTTACCACTCTGGTTCTGATAAACAACCATATGGCGGGAATCATAGCGGTTCAGACCATCGCGGGTACCGAACCACATGAATCCTTTCGTATCCTGCGTGATGGCATAAACACTGCTCTGCGACAGACCCTCCTCAACGCTTATATGGCTAAACGTTTGCCCATCGGGCTGACAAATAGCATTTGGCAGGAGCCTGAAACAGTAGAATATGACCAGCCATAGACGGTAACAATGTTTGCGATGAATCATTTTAGCCCCATGATCAACCCGCTAATGGATTGGTCAGATACGGGACTTGAAAATACTACATTATTGGTTTTTTACTCGAAAATACTCGATTTATTCCAGATTGTTCTGCAAAATGAAGTATAAATAATTGCTTTTGTACAACATTATAGCAAACGCTCGATCTCAATTTTGGGCGCTTTTCTGGTGAGAAGATGGATGATTGTCCAGGCAATCAGGTAGGTAAATGCGCAAATAGTGAACAGGAGGTTATAACCTCCGGCCAGATTTCCGGCCGCTTTATACTCGTCGAGCAAACTACCGACCAGAATTGGGAATAGTATGCCGCCAATAGCGCCCGCCGTCCCGGCAATGCCGACCACTGAGCTGACAGCCTGTTTGGGGAAGAGGTCTGAGGCAAGGGTAAATACGTTTGTAGCCCACGCCTGATGCACCGCCACGGCCACGCTTAACAAGCCGACCGCTACCCAAACATCGGTAACAAATTGGGCCAGCATAATTGAAACTTCAATGACGGCAAACGCAAACAGCACCGTTTTTCGGGCTTTTACAGTTGCCCAGCCTCGTTTTATCAGGCTGGAGGACAAATACCCGCCACCAATACTACCAAGCGTGGTGGCCGTATAAATCAGCATGAGTTCAAGGCTTGGTTTCTTCAAATCCAGGTTAAATGTAGACGAAAAATAGGAGGGGAGCCAGAAGAGGAAAAACCAGTAAATCGGGTCGATCAGCCCTTTGCCCGTAATCATGGCCCAGGTTTGGGGAAAGGTGAACAACTTGAACCATTTGATCGAACTCTTGTCGGCGGCCTCATCCGTAACGGCTTCCTGCCCACTGGCAATGTATTGATATTCTTCCGTGGTTAACCGCGACTGTTTTGTCGGTATGTCGTAGAAAATAAGCCAGAAAATAAGCCAGACGAATCCCAGCGCTCCCGTAATCCAGAAGACCTCATGCCAGCCGTAGTTGTTTAATATCCACGGAACTACCAAAACGGCAACGACAACGCCAATGCTGGTACCCGCATTGAATAACCCCGTTGCGAGTCCACGTTCTTTTTGGGGAAACCACTCGGCTACCGTTTTAACGGCCGCCGGATAGTTTCCCGCTTCGCCAATGCCCAGACCAATCCGGGCCAGGCTAAAACCGAAAACACTCCGGGCAATGGCGTGAAGCATACCCGCCACACTCCAGATGATGATGGTAATGGAGTAACCTACTTTGGTGCCGATTTTATCGATAATCCAGCCAAACAGTAACAGACCAACGGCATATGCAGCCGTAAACGCCATGACAATATGGGCAAAATCAGTTTCGCTCCAGCTAAATTCTTTCTCTAAAATTGGCTTTAACAAACCAATAATTTGCCGGTCAAGGTAATTGATTGTTGTGGCCGTGAATAACAGAATAACAATGATCCATCGGTAATTTTTCAGTTTACGGGTTGACATAAAAGTGAGGTTTACTCTGGCTGATTTAGGTAAGGTCAACAGTGGAACAGGATCATTTTCTGATGGAAGAGGCATTTACTTTTTTCGTAAATTGCTGGAAATGATTTTTTAAACCGGTCCAGTTTTTTTGCCTGATAAAAGTTTTATCGAAAAGATGGCCGCCGACTCCCAGACCATCGGCTCCTGCCTGAAAATACGCTGCCATATTCTCTAGATTAATGCCGCCGGTTGGCACTAATTTTAATTGATTTAGGGGGGCTTTCACGTCTTTAATATAATCTGGACCCAACGAGGTTGCCGGATAGACTTTAACCATAGAAGCCCCTAACGACCAGGCCGTATAAATTTCGGATGGTGTGAATGCACCGGGAAAAATGGGAACCCCATGCTTTACACACGCTTTAATGACTTTCTTGTTGATGATGGGAGTTACAATAAATTGCGCCCCTGCGTCCAGCGCTTTGTCCAGATCGTCTTTCGTGCATACGGTTCCTGCTCCAATATTGAAGCCATCGCTATACGTTTCTAAAGCGTACCGGATCATATCCTCTGCACCGGGCGTATTCATGGTGATCTCTATGGTAGTGAGCCCTGCCTCCCGATAAATTGGTAGTATCTGGCTAATTTCCTCAAAGGATAAACCCCGAATGATGCCAATTAACGGCGCTTTTGCGAATAAATCCCAGGAGAAAGTGCTTTGACTTGAACTGTTCATTTGTTTAAGGGTAATAGCTGGTTCTGAACTATTTTTACTTGTCCGGCAATGGTGGCCTTGTCGATCAGATCGGCAGAAATCGTAATGGTCCGTTCGGATAGATGAAGTTCTTCAATAGCAAGTTTATACAACTCATACAGATTTGTGCCACTGCATAGGATCAATTGCCAGTTTTTCTGATCAATCAGCGCTTTTAGTTCAGCCCCAATCAGCAATCCACTTAAATAAAGGGTATTTTGTTTTTTTGTTAATTGCTCAAATAGCTGATTCGTTCGTACCCGAAATAAGCTATTTAACGTCGATGAAGAATTGGATGCTTTAATACCTGCTTTGAAACCCTCCAATTCAATTTCAGAGAACGTAATTAGCTCTATTGCTTCTACTGAGTCTTTTAAAATACTATACTGCGACATGAGATTGAATACTTCTCCTGTCATAAAGGTTTGAAAATCAATTACCTGCTGATTCTGGATGTAGATATGTTTGGAGTGTGTACCGGGAAAGATAAGAATAGCATCGTTGACGGTATGGTGTAACGTGTCCAGTAAAGCCAGAAGGCCAATGAGCTGCGTTTCTTCGCCCCGCATCACATCATGGGTAGTTCGAACACCGGAAATCAGCACAATGTCGTGCGGAAAATCGGGTTGCGCATCGATGCGCCTGATACTGGCCAGACTACCATCGACGGGAAAGGGCAACGTGGCATATGGCACCTCATCCATACCAATGGATGAAGACGCCATTCCTGAAATTACAACCGAAATCGTGTTCAGATTCAGGGCCACTTTTCTAGCCAGAATATCAATCTGTCGTTTAAGTTGCTGTCGAAAAAAATGCTCTCGTGATACGCGATTCGTTTCTATATGGGTCTTCCAGGCAGTAAATGTACTGGCAACACCTTCCTGCGAAGTAATCTCGCCAATAACTTGAAGTTCAGGTACATTTATTAGCCGTAGCCGGAAAGAAGACGTTCCCCAGTCACAACCTAATAGATAGTTTCTCATAAATTCTAGGTTTTTGGTATTATTTACGGCAACGCAAATGCGACATACGACCCGCCTGGTTTTAACCCATATCGAGTGCCACCCGCGGCAATAGCGATGTACTGTTTTCCATTGACCATGTACGTGATTGGCGTAGCAAAACCGCCCGCTGGTAACTTATATTCCCACACGATTTTACCGGTCTTTTTGTCGAAAGCGCGCAACTTTTCGTCGTATGTCGCAGCAATGAACACCAGGCCACCCGCCGTTACAATGGGGCCACCGTGATTTTCCGTACCCGTGGGCGGAACACCTTTCTTGCTTAATTCAGGGAATTCGCCCAGCGGAACCTGCCAGAGGTACTCTCCCGTATTCAGATCGATGGCGTTGAGCGTTCCCCAGGGTGGTTTGATGGCGGGGTAATTATCCTGATCCCGGAACTGTGTGTTGCCGTTATTCAAATAAGGCGGAATATAGGGGAAATCAGCTCCTTCGGGAACAGGTGTCGTTACAACTGAACTATGCTGATCATTGGTGGCCACACTTGCTGAAGCCGGTTTCGCATCCAGTTTTAGCAAATAATTGACCAGCGCATCGCGATCATCTTTGGCCAGGTGACCGAATGAGGGCATGCGCCCGCGACCAGTCGATAAAATGCTGATGATCTGCTCTTTAGACAACCGCTTACCCACATCGGTGAGATCTGGATAAGCCTGAGCCGTTTTACTCGCATCGGTGGTTTTGCCGCTTGTTGCATGACAAACCGCACAGTTGGCCGCAAATAATGTGCCTCCCCGCGTAAGAGCAGCTCCGTTTGCCTGTGCACGGAGGTCACGCATTTTCAGCCACCAGAGCATTGTGTTGGCATTCTGATACAAAATGCCATCCGGATCGGCAGCATTGCCTCCCCATTCGGCTCCTCCACCAAAGCCAAAAAACAACGATCCTTCTTCGCTAGGCGGCATATATTTGCTTCCATGCCGACTGTTTTTAAATCGATCCAGCACAAAGGCGTGCGCTTCGGGCGTGCGGACCGTGATCTCATCCTCGGTTAATTCCTGCCGCACAAACGGAGCCGGTTTTGTCGGGATGGGTTGCGTAGGCCAAGGCTGTTCTCCCGGCAGTGCGGGTGAGGTTGGAACGGGTACTTCATTGACTGGGAAAAGGGGTTTTCCGGTATCCCGATCGAACACAAAAACGTACCCGTCTTTAGTGGCCTGCGCTACGGCGTCGATTAGTTTACCGTTATGCTTAACCGTGATGAGGTTGGGCGGGCAGGGGAGGTCCCGATCCCACAAATCATGATGTACGGTCTGATAATGCCAGATGCGTTTTCCTGTTTGGGCATTGATGGCAATGACGCAGTTGGCAAACAGGTTTTGACCCGGCCGTGCTCCTCCGTAAAAATCGACCGATGGCGAACCAGTCCCCGCATACACAACACCTCGTTTTTCGTCGATGACCATACCGGCCCAGCAGTTAGCGCCACCTAGCTTTTTGTATGAATCTTTCCCCCATGTTTCGTAGCCATATTCGCCGGGTAAGGGAATTGTTCGGAACACCCAGGCCAGTTTGCCCGTACGTACATTGAACGCACGAATGTAGCCCGGAGGAGCGTCGCCCCCTTCCGAAACAGCCGATCCTGTTATGAGTAAGTCTTTGTAAATGACGCCAGGTGTTGTGGATCGGATGGAAAAATTTGCCACATCATAGCCCAGCGTTTCCTTATCGCCAAGCCCTTCGTGCAGATCGACAGCGCCGTTCTGGCCGAAGCTGTCAATCAACTTGCCGGTTGTTGCGTTAACGGCATACAGAAAGGCACCAACGGAATATAAAATCCGTTTATCCGATCCGTCGGCCCAATACACAACACCACGAACCGGATGGAACCGGGGCTTCTTGTCGGGGTCAGCAAAGGGATTAAATTGCCAGAGCTGCTTACCCGTTGCGGCATCAACTGCAAACAGTTTTAGCCGTGGAGACGTACCATACAATACGCCATCCACCACAATCGGCTGACACTGGATATCCATGCCTCGCTGACTGGCATTGGTGTTATCGCCGGTTTCGTACGACCAGGCCAGTCGCAGATTTTTTACATTTTCTTTATTGATCTGGGTTAACGGGGAATATCGGTTGCCTGCATTATTCCCGCCGTAGGTTGGCCAGTCGTCACTTGAAGGCTGTAGGCTCTCTGCCTGTTTTTCCCAGCACAAGGGTAACGTACCTCCCAGAATCAGCATTCCGAAGAAGGACTTAAGCACTAAATTCATTGGTTGGTTGAGTCGGTTAAAGAGTAGTTATTTTTAGTCTACTGCAGGCAGTTTACAGTGGGCAGTCTGCAGTAGACTAAAAACCTATTTCGTTTTTTCGTAGAATTCGTACGCAATTTTCCACTTTATTTCCTGACCGGGAGCCGCTTCGAGCCGGATATATGGCTCTGGGCAGGAAGTGGTGGCGCAGGCCCAATAGACTAGTTTTTCCATTGGCTGATCGCTGGTAATGTGCACACCTGCTCCTGTTTTCAAGTTCTCGATCCGAATATCATACGCACTGGAAGTAGAAGCAAAGCCTTGCAAACCAGCACTGTAGACTTGTTCCTTTTTCTCCAGATCGCGGGCATAATTCAGTTGTTTACCCTGGGCCAGAATAACGCTCCCGAATCCCTTTCCCTCCGCTTTTACATCAAATGGAAACTGAACCTGGATTTCGGGACCTGTAGGTTGCTTATCCATCACAAAAAAGTTGTGGTCATATACGCTCGTCTTTATCGGGTTTTTACCCGTGTTTCTGAGACTATGCTCCAGCACCAGTTCCGGCTTTCCCTGAACGAGCCTGACCGTTTTTCGGTAGACATAACCGTAGCCTGTCGGATCCGTCAGTTCATGTGTAAACTCAACCCGATCTTTCTGCTTATTGACCTTCCAGTTCCCATAATCGGCTATGTCATAATACCTGGCAAAGGCATAGGGTTTCTCGTCGGCTTTTCGGAGCAGTCCCACGCCTATTTTTACAAACGTTTCGCCGGGTTTGGCTTCGGCGTAATTCAGGGGAGTAAATTCCTCAACGGGCCCGTTTATGGCATCATGCAGTTTGGGGTCGTAGGTTTCAAACCACTGATCAACGAAACTATGGCCTTTGTAGGTGAGCGTTTTGAAGGCCCCTGACCAATCGAATCGAGTGCCCTGATAATAGCCCTGTTGTTTATCGGGTAGGTACAGAGTCGTTTGAATGACGCCATTCGACAGCTCAGCCTGTGGCCATTCTGCCAGTGGTAGAGTGCTACCACACAAACTGAAAAATACAAGCGAAGCGATAGCTACCTTTTTCAACGTCGTACGCGTTTTGAAGACCTATAAGGTTTTTTAGAATCTTATAGGTCTAGTTTACAGACTATTAAAGGTTCGGATTTGAAGACCTATAAGGTTTTTAAAACCTTATAGGTCTAATTTACAGACTATTAAAGGTTCGGATTGATCGATGTATCTGTATAAGGCAGCGTGAACCAGTAATTTGCCTTGGTGATTGGCTTGATCGGTTGCAAATCGTCGGGGCTTTTGGCAGCATTGGCTTCCTCCACTTTTTCTAGCCGGATCAGGTCAAACCAACGGGTACGCTCGCAGGCAAATTCCCAGGCACGTTCCTGTACTACCGCATCGGCAAATTGAGCGGCAGTAAGCCCATCGCCGGGGGAGAGTGCTTTGGCTCCTGCTGGTAAACCCCGCAGACGAACCTGATTCAGTACATCATAGGCCGCCTGGTCAGGTCCACCCGTACCACGCGCTTTGGCTTCAGCATAGATGGTCAACACATGAGGGTAGCGCATCATGACGGATGGCAGCGAGATACTTGAGGTAACGACATTGCCTTTGATATACCACTTTTTGTAGTACGGATGTTTCGTCAGGCTTTGCTCCCAGGGAATTGTGGTGGCACCCAAACCGAACGCGGTACGGAACGTGGCATCTTTGCGTGGACCTGCCGGGAAGTTCTTGAAGAAATTAAGCTCGGCAAACATATCGTCCCAGCCACCTTCTTCTCCTGGCATTGTGGTGTTGCCATATGTAGCATTGGCGGTACCGCTGCCACCCGTAAATCCATTGATCTGAAACACTGATTCCGGAATAATGGCCACCGCCGGATCATTGTCGAAAACAGCCGCGAACGTCGGCATCAACTGAAACCCGTATTTAGTCCGATTGTCGATCACCTCTTTGGCTTTAGCCGCAGCCAGATCGTATTTATCAGCTTGTTTGAGTGGCCAGCCCGCCATGGTCAGATACACATCGGCCAGAAACGCCTTGGCAGCTCCAGCATTGGGCCGACCTGGATCGCGACGAGTATCGGGCAGCATGGCTTCGGCTTTCTTCAAATCCTCAACGATTAAGGCGTACACCTCGGCTGGCGTCGATTTTTTGATGGTGAGCAGATCAGCCGAATATTCACCCGCCAGAACCAGCGGAATGTTGCCATAAAAGCGGGTTAACCAGTAGTAGGAAAACCCACGAATGAAAAAGGCTTCGCCCGCAATAATGTCAATTGTTGCTTTAGTGCCGACCGTTTTTGCGTAGTTATTGATTACGTTGTTGGACCCCTGAATGGCTTTGTAACAGCCAGTGTATACGGCCCCGGAGCGCTGGTTTGTGGTTGATACGTTAAACTGGTCGAATTCACGCCAGTCAGCTTTGTTACTGGCTGGGTGCGTCGTTACGTCGTCGCTGCCAATGGTAGCCGCATTGGCCGATGGGTGAAGGAACCCGTATGTCCATTGATTCCCCAGGCCCCGATAGGCTCCGGTCAGCGCCGATTCCAGTCCGTCCTGGGTCGAAAGAACGTTCCCGCCGTATAATAGCCCCGTTGTATCTTCTTCGAGGTAACCCTTACAGCCTGCCGTGAGCATGGCCGCCATTCCTATTATTAATAATTTTTTCATGATTCATCAAAGAGTTTAGAAGCCCAGGTTGATTCCGAGTGTATACTGTTTGGCGTTTGGATAAGAACCATAGTCAATACCGATGGCGGTATCGGTGCTCGAACCAACACGCGCCGATTCTGGATCTGGACCTTTGTATTTCGTGATCGTAAACAGGTTTGTGGCGCTGGCAAATACCCGGATGTTTGCTTTGTTTTTAAGGAAACCCGTTGGTAAGTTGTACGACAGACTTACGTTTTTCAGGCGAACAAAGCTACCATCTTCCAGGAAGCGGCTCGACTGCGTGAAGGGCTGATACGTTTTCGTAAACGCTGGTACGTTCGACGTTTCATTGCCTGGCCGGTAGTAATCCCGGATTTCCGACAGAATGAATTGCCGTGCATCGCCCGAACCCGACAGGGCAGCCGCCCGGGTGTAGTTAAGCTTATCGACACCAAATACGCCGTTGAAGAATACGTTCAACGTCAGTCCTTTGTACGTAAACGTGTTGTTCCAGCCCCCCGTTGCTTTCGGGAAAGCCCGGCCTATGATCTGAAAGTCATCCGTTGTGATTGCGTTGTCGCCGTTGAGATCCTGGTAATGCGGATCACCCGGTACGCGCCCCTGCTTGGCGGCTGCATCGGCTTCGTTTGGTTTCCAGGTTCCCAGATAATTCAAGCCCCAATAGGAACCCAGCGGCTCACCCGGTATCAGCATAAACTCATTGGTCGTCGACATACCCGCGCCGACGCCCGTACCCTGACCTAGTCGGGGCAGACCACCTAAACTGATCACCTGATTTTTTAAAGTAGAAAAATTCAGATTCGTCTCCCAACGGAAGCTACCAGCTGCCAGTGGCGTGCCACCGATAGAAAATTCAAATCCCTGGTTTTCAACTTCACCTACGTTCCGGGCTTGCGTACCGCCACCGGCATAGCTTGGAATCGCTACGTTCAGGAGCAGATCGGTTGTGTTCTTCTTGAAGTAATCGGCTTCAACACGTAGTCGACCATTCAGGAATTCCATTTCCAGACCTACGTCGACCTGCTTGGTTGTTTCCCATTTGAGATCCGGGTTACCGGGATTGCCCAGCAGCACTCCGGCCGTAGCCGCTGAATTGTTAAATGCTGAAACGGCTGTACCATACGTTGAAATAGTAGCGTAGGGGTTAATGGCCTGGCTACCCGTCATACCCCAGCTTCCCCGTAGTTTCAGGTTATTGAATACATTAAGTTTTTTGATAAACTCCTCTTCCGATAACCGCCATCCCAAGGCTACAGATGGGAAAACACTGTACTTGTTATTAGGGCCAAACTTGGACGATCCATCCCGACGGACGGCCGCTGATACCAGGTATTTGTCTTTGTAACCGTAGTTTACACGTCCCAACAATGACATCAGCGTCCATTTCTGATAACTTGAAGCCACGGTAGCGGCTGTATTGCCGCCGATGTTATCATAGCCCAATTGCGGAAACCGAAGCCCTGAAGCACTGGCGGTAAAGTCTCTGTTTGTGAATTGCTGGGTCTCCAGAACGGCAACGGCATTAATCGAGTGATTGCCTATTTTGACATCGTAATTCAAATTATTCGTGTTTTGCAGCGTCACTTGCTCGGCCGAATACCGGCTTGCCGTCGGTACGTTGTTGGAGAGTCGCTTACCGTTTAAATTCAGGTTTTGCGCATTCAGGTAATTGACGGCATACTGCAAATCGATCGTCAGCCCTTTGATGGGAAGTTTATAGTTTAACCCACCATTGATGTTGATACCGCTCCGGTTCGCATCGACCGATTGATCGTACAGGTAATCCAGCGGGTTACGATAAACAGAACCAATTGGGTCCGTAAACGTCGGCTGACCATCGGCACCGTAGGCGGGTGTTGTCGGAGCCCAGGCCAGTGCCTGAACGATGGCACCACCGTCGAGCGTGTTGTGATTTTGCGACCGCGTACCCCACAAATTCAAGCGAAACGAAAGCTTATCGTTGATCTGCGTATTTATGTTGGTCCGCAGGTTATACCGCTTAAACCCACTGTTATTGACGATACCATTTTGATTCAAATAGTTTCCCGATACCAGAAAGGTCGTTTTGTCGCTACCACCCGACAGTGTAATCTGGTGTTGCTGGCCACCACCGTTCCGGAATACCAGGCTCTGCCAGTCAGTACCGCCATTTTGTTTAAACTGTGCGATCTGATCGCTTGTGAATGGCAGATTGGAACCCGTAGCCGTGGCACGGGCATTAACGATTTCGGCAAATTCGCCAGCGGGTAATACGTCGTATTTTTTGATGACCTCCGACGTACTGAACTGACCTTCGTAGTTGACTTTAAGTCCTTTAGATCCTTTTTTGGTCGTAATGATCACGACGCCATTCGCCCCGCGACTACCGTAAATGGACGTCGAAGCGGCATCTTTCAAAATCTGGATGGTCTCAATGTCACTGGGGTTGACGAAGTTAAAATCGGCACCAACGAACCCATCCACGACATACAGCGGGTTGTTATTCCCCAGTACCGAGTTGGCTCCTCTGATTCTGATTCGGGCATCGCCACCCGGTGCCCCATTGGTCTGGCTGACCTGCACACCCGCAGCCCGCCCCTGCAATACCTGATCCAGACGATTAACGGGTTGCTGGGCAAATTCTTTGGTTGAAATGGCCGTCAGAGCGCCCGTTACATCGGTTTTGCGCTGTGTACCATAGCCAACGACAACCACTTCGTTGAGCGTTTTCAAATCTTCGGCCAACTGGACATTAATGGCAGTGCGACCGTTTACCGGAATAGTTTGACTCACATAGCCAATGTTTGAAAAGACCAGGGAGGCATTCCCCGCTGCATTCAGCGAAAAGTTGCCCGAGGCATCGGTGGCGGTACCAAGTGATGTACCACTAACCTGCACGTTTACACCCGGTAGCCCCTGATTGTCGGGGCCGGTGACTTTGCCAGTCACTCTGGTATTCTGGGCAAAAGCATAGCTCTGGCTCAGAAGCAGCAGAAAAACGAAAACTTTTAGAGTTCTTTCCATGGTAAGGAATTCATTGAATACTGGGAAATAAAGGTTTAACTGTGTTTAAAAAAAGAATAGGTTTTATGGTAAGAGGCTTGTAATCAAGGTAATATTACCAGTCCACGACTGATCCGTCGAGGGCATTGTATGATTCGGGATTTTTCCAGTCGTGGCCGATTTTGTCTTTCATTAGGGCTTCATCCAGTTCGACGCCCAGACCTGGTCCTTTCGGAATGAGAACCGTACCGTCGCTTTGTAATTTGAAGGGATTCTTGAGATAGCCTTCGCCCAGGGAGACCTGCTCCTGCACCAGGAAATTGGGGACGCAGGCCGCCAGGTTCAACCCCACTGCGAGAGAGATTGGCCCCATCGGATTATGCGGAGCAATGGGAACATAGTAGGCTTCAGCCATGCCCGCTATCAGGCGCCCTTCCGTAATGCCACCGGCATGGCAGAGGTCAGGTTGTACGATGCTGGCGGCTCCTTTTTCCAGAATTTCGCGGAATCCCCATTTCGTGAAAATCCGTTCGCCAGTGGCAATTGGCAAATGTGTTCCTCTGGCAATGTCAACCATTGTATCCACGTTTTGGGCCTGGCACGGTTCCTCAATGAACATGGGTTGGAAGGGCTCCAGCTGCTTGATCAGCACCTTAGCCGTTTGTGGCGAAATATTGCCGTGGAAGTCGATAGCAATATCCATTTCAGGGCCACCCGCTTCCCGTAGCGACGCAAAATTGTCGACGGCGTATTTAATGAATTGTGGATTTTCGACAATATTGGCCGGGTTCTTATGGGCAACGCCCGTTTTGATAACCGTGAACCCTTCGGCCTTCCGCTTCTTCATGTCTTCAGCATTACTGGCCCGGCCATACACCCGAACCCGGTCGCGGGTAGGACCACCGAGCAGTTCATAAACCGGCACGTTCAACAGTTTGCCTTTAATGTCCCAGAGCGCATGATCGATACCACTCAGGGCACTCGTTAAAATCGGCCCTCCACGGTAAAATGCATGACGATAAATGGCTTGCCAATGATGAACAACCTGACGAGGGTCTTTACCAATCAGATAAGGCTCTACTTCTTTAATGGCGGTTTGGATGGTTAGCGCCCGGCCTTCGAGAAGCGGTTCACCTAAACCATATACACCAACATCGGTATGAATTTTCAGGAAAATCCACCGTGGCTTGACCAGAAAGGTTTCGAGTTTCGTAATCTTCACTTTGCTGTAATCGGCAAAGTGTCCGGGACTGGCGGCATACGACGTTTGAGGGAGTACTATCGAGCCCATGCCTGCTACACCCAGTACCGATTGTATGGCCGAACGACGGGTTATGCCTGATTTCTTGGTTGATGATTTCATCTTTTTAAGTAAAGGCGTAGGTTATTTAATCGTTTAAGCAAGTTCTCAAAACTGAAGGGTTAGTAGAGGTACTATTTCCAGGATTCGATTTGGGCTGTGATTTCAGCCCAAATCGAATCCTGGAAATAAGTTACGGTCTGATAATGGTGCCATCCATCTTGCGCACCTGCCAGTTCGACTTGGTGCTGATGGGATACTTGGCGGCCTCCTTCTCGTTGATATCAACCCCCAAACCCGGTACCTCGTTGACCGACATATACCCCTTGTTCATCGTCGGACAGCCACTGAACACCGACTGCGTCTTCTCCGAAAACTGCACCGCTTCCTGAATCCCAAAATTCCACACCGCCAGATCGATGTGCGCATGGGCCGCATGGCCCACCGGCGAAACATCACCCGGTCCATGCCAGGCCGTGCGGATGTTGAACCATTCCCCCAACCGGGCTACCTTCATGGCGGGGGTGATGCCCCCGATCTGGGAGACGTGAATCCGGATGAAATCGAACCACTGATTCACCATCGGCTCCTTGAACTCGTTGATGTTGTTGAACAATTCACCCATCGCAATGGGCACCGAGGTGGCCTGCCGCAACTGGGCAAACCACTTCATGTTCTCGGGCGAGAAGGGATCTTCGATGAAGAAAGGCCGGTACTCCTCCACCCGCTTGATCATGTTGATGGCATCGATGGGCTGCACCCGCTCGTGGATGTCATGCAACAGTTCGATCTCATCGCCACACTCCTTACGAACCACCTCAAACATCTTGGGCACCGACTTCAGATAGAGCCGCTCATTCATGTAGTTGTCGGTCTCTCCTCCGAAGTTGGCTACTTTGAAGTCGGGTTTATCGGCCGTAGCGCCCACAGCACCATAGCCACCCTGCTGGATGCGGATGTATTTGAAGCCATCGGCCATGAATTTTTTGACGCTGTCGGCGGCTGCTTCGGGGGTATTGCCCCCGGCATGGGTGTAGCAGGGGATAGCGAATCGGACTTTACCGCCCAGGAGCTGGTAGACGGGCATGCCAGCTCGTTTTCCTTTGATGTCCCACAGGGCCTGATCGAGTCCGGAGAGGGCATTGTTGAGGACGGGTCCGTTTCGCCAGTAGGAGCTGACATAGGCGGCCTGCCACATATCCTCGATGTTATCGACGTCTTTACCGACGCAGAATTCGTTGAGGTAGGTGTTGATGGCGACGATGACGGTGGCCGCCCGCTGGGTGAAGGTAGCGCAGCCGAGTCCATAGAGTCCGGGTTCAGAGGTTTCGACCTTAACGACGATGAGGTTGGAGCCTTGTGGGGCGGTGGCGATGGCTTTGACGGATTTGATTTTAACGGGTGCTGCCCCTAGGGCGTATCGGGGGGTAGTTTGTTGTTCTCTGGCCTGGGCGGTAGAGAGTCCGCCGAACAGGCTGAGGAGTCCGGCGGAGGAGCCCATACCCAGCATTTTCAGCGTATCCCGGCGACTTTGATCAAGTTGATTCATAAAGAGAAAAGTAAGAGTTAAAGAATGTATTCTTGCCGTAGAATTCCGCCCGGAGATACGCCGACGACAAAGGTTCTCTACAGAATTAGTTATCGGTGGGTGTCTACGATGTGTAAGCGCACCCCCAGGCAGCCTTCTGCGGCAAGAAAATAAAGAGCTGTTTATTTTTTATCCCACCAAACGCGTGTATCGAGTGTGTTGGGTCCCTGCCGTGTAATCGCTTCGTTCAGGCTGCCCGAGTTGACGACAATCTCACTGTCTGGATAAGGCATACGTCGAATGAAATCACCTTTCACTTCAGAACCGGGATAGGGGTTTTTCTTCAACGCGGGAAATCCACTGCGCCGGAAATTGGCAAAGGCTTCGTTGCCATCTAAGAAACTGGCCACCCAGTATTGAGTATTGATCAGGTCAAGGGCTTTGGCAGTATCCAGCGGGTGAGCATCTAAATACGCTTTTATCGTTGCTTCCGGTATAGTTGATCCATAGGATGCCATTTGCTCAAGATTGGCTCTAACGCCCTTCGCAAAATAGTCGGCAGCGGTTCCCGACACCCATCCCCGTACAGCCGCTTCTGCCAGCAACAGTTGAACCTGTGCGTAGGTGATGTGGAATTCGGGAGCATCTAACTTCAGTACTGTAGTGAGGTTAACCTGCGAGAAATCCCAGAGACTAGCCACGCCATTCTGGGCCAGTACCGTTGTAATCGATACATCGTTATAGCCCATTGGCATACCGATCTGTTGCTTCGGATCGGAGGTAGCGCGTGCGTCGACTTGTTCCTGACCCCCTTTGGCACCTACATAGCGTACGGCAAAAATGGGCAGGCGGGGGTCGTTGTTCTCTTTCAGGTAATTCACAAAGGGAGCTGCGAGGTAGAAATTGGTTTTTTCGCGGGCGGCCAAGTGGTTGGCAATGTAGTTGTTATAGATCGCTGTATGCCGAAGGGTCGAATTGTCGGCGTTGGATTGCAACACACCACCTGCCACGGCTTTCTTTACGTAACTTTCTGCCGTTGCCGGATCGACTTTCGTCAGGCGCATGCCTGCCCGTAGCATAAAGGAATAGCCTAGTTTTTTCCACTTGGCTACGTCGCCACCGTACAGAATATCGGTAACTACCGGAGTTTGTGTGGTGGTCAGAGCCGCCGAAGCCTCATCGAGTTCCTTCAGGATGTCTTTATAAATATCCTGCTGAGCGTCGTATTTAGGCGTGATAATCTCTGTTGTGTAACCCTGTCCTGCCTGAAAGTACGGGATATCCCCATAGGTATCGGTCAGAATCATGAACACGTAGGCTTTCCAGATGCGAGCCGCGTTGTAGGTATTCGACTGGAGCGGTTCACCCTTGGTTTGCTCCAGTACAGCTACTAATTGCTTAAGCACATTGCGGTAAAAATTGGTCCATACAAGGGGTGTATTACTACCGTTTATCTGATCGTAATTGGCACCTGACAGCGAGCTGCCATAGGGCGTAATGATCTGCTGAACAATGCCGAAGTTGTAGGTCAGCATACCCAGCGTACCAAACCCATCGAGGTAGTTGGTATTAATAATGGCCTTATTGAGAACCATAGACGGGGCCAGGAATGTAGGGTCTACCTTATTGGTATTTACCTCATCAAAGCCATTATCGCAGCCTGTAAGCAGGCTCAACGAGAAGACCAGTGCGAGTGTATATTTCAGATATGGTTTCATGATTTGTATCGTTTTTTGTTTTTGTCATTCCGATATCGGAGAACTATTGAGGGTTGTACTGCTTTAAGATTCCTCCCTGAACGGACTGATAAAAAATTAAAATCTGACATTTAAGTTAAAACCAATGCTGCGGGTAGGTGGCAGACCCGGCCAGAAGTCCAGTCCTACGGCATTGTCTGACGAAACCAGTGCTTCTTCGGGGTCCATGTTTTCGGTCCATTTCTTGATAACCAGGACATTGTTTGCCACCGCATTGAGCTTCAGTCCTTTGATGAAAAGGCGCTGGGGAAGCAGTTTGCTGAAATCATAGCCCAGCGAAATCTGCCGCAGTTTCCAGAATCCGGCATTGAACACAAAATCTTCATTGATACCCAGTGGGTTAATGGATTCGTAGAAGGGCTGTACGGCTGCTCTGGTCTGATTAATTTCCCCGTTCGGATTGACCCCATTGCCAATTACATAACCCACATCCCGGCCTGGCAGCGTCCTTTTCGACAAACCATGACGCATGTAGTTAATGTTACGACCGGCAATCATTTTATGACCCAGCTTGAAGTCGATCAGGGCCGATAGTGACAGCCCACGAAAGGTGAACGTATTGGTTATACCGCCAAAGTAGGTTGGGAGGGCATTCCCTACGTTTACCAGGGTGTTATTACGAAGTGGCATACCGCTATTTTGGTCAAACACCTGCCGTCCCTGCGCATCCCGCAGGTAAGTGAAAGTGTAGAGTTGACCGATAGGTTTGCCAACTACCTGATTCAGCGTTCGGCCACCACCGCTGCTTACCGTAATGACGGTATCATTGGGCGACAGACCTAAGCGCAGAACTTTCGAGGTATTGTAGGAAACGTTGGCGCTCACGTCCCACCGAAAAGCAGGTGTGTTTACGGGCGAAAACGTCAGCAACATCTCAAGGCCCTGATTCATACTGCGGCCTACGTTGATCAGCTTGCTGGTATACGAGGAGGCATCTGAAATCTGAGCGGCCAGAATCTGGTCGTCTGTCGTTTTGTGGTAATACGTAAAATCAAAGCCTACCTTGTTGTCAAACAGCTTCAACTCCAGGCCAACCTCGGCTTCCTGAATGCGAAGCGGGCGCAGGTTTTTGTTCGGAACGACCGTTGCATTGATGCCACCCACCGGCACGAGTTGTCCTGCTGGGTTGGGGAATGAATTGTTATCGACAGCGTAGTAGAGCGCATTGGAATAAGGATCAACGTTATCGGAACCCACCTGTGCGTAGGCTGCCCGTAACTTTCCAAACGACAGCCAGGCGGGTAATTTTTCAAACGCCTGCGAGAACACGAAACTACCCGTTACGGATGGGTACAGAATGCTGCGGTTAGAGGGGGCCAGCGTCGAAAACCAGTCGTTGCGGGCTGTTACGTTCAGGAACAGATAATCCCGGTAGGAGAAGGTTGCGGCTCCAAACAGGGAATTGATTTTTTTCTCGGAAAGGGCATAGATCGGATTTTTGATCCGGCCATTAGCAACCGTATACAGACCCGGATTTACGAAATCCTGCACCGTTACGCTGTTGTAGTCATTACGGGCATAACGAGCGTTGCCTCCTAAGGTTATATCTACGCCAAACTTTCCAAACGTTTTATTGCCACCTAGAATGAAATCTAGATTTCGTTCAGTGTTCTGGCGTACATCCTGTGTGTATGAGCCATTTACGAAGCCAACCGGGGCTTTGGCAATAGGAGCGTATCCATTGGGGATATTATAGTCCTGATTGCGAATGAAAAAATCCTGGGCAATCCTTGCCTGTAGATACAGCCAGTCGGTAAACTGGTATTTCAGGGCCACATTGCCGAACAGTCGATCGCGTCGGATGTTCTCAAAGTGGCGACTCATGGAATAGTACGGGTTGTTCCGAACCAGAAAGCGCGAAAACACAAACTCGTCGCCGTTGGCCTCGGTCTGATTATCCCGCAGGGCCTGGAAAGGCATGGAGTTGGCCAGTGTGAAAACCACCGTCGATACCGAAAAGTCCTGCGTGTTCAGTTGGGGCGGATTGATGTTATTCTCCTTTGAGTAATTGATGTTTCCAGAAGCGGTCAGTTTGCTCGTGATATTCTGGGTGAAGCCCAGATTGATCACTTTGCGGTTAAAGGTATTGTTCTCCATAATCCCCCGGTTGTCGGTGTTACCAAACGACAGGCTGAAACCACCGTTTTGACCGTTATTTGCCACGGTAACGGTGTTGGTGAAGTTGGTGCCTACACGGTAGAACTGCTTCACCCGATTGTATACCGGCTCGTAGGGATAGGTTTTGTTGTCGAACAGAACCTGGGTCATACCCGGTTGAAACTTCTCACCAAAACTCCACACGCCCGATGTCGGTCTGGTGGTGGTTGGCCGTTTACCCCCTTCGCCCTGACCGTATTCGTACTGAAAATCAGTGAAATCCAATGGTGTATCAGTGGTGAAGTTGGTGTTGTACGTTACGCCAAATCCTTTACCAGCCCCCCGGCTTTTGGTCGTAATCATGACAACGCCGTCTTTGGCGCGTGATCCATACAGAGCTGCGGCTGTGGCTCCTTTCAGCACGGTCATGGTTTCAATATCGTCGGGATTAATGCTGGAAAGGCCATCGCCCCCATCGGAACTGTTGTTGGGGAGGCCAGTCGTGGTACGGGGGCCAAAATCACCCCCAAGGGAAGAGTTGGAATTGTCGATTGGTACGCCGTTCACGACGATAAGTGGGTTGTTCTGTCCGCTAAAGGACGACTGACCACGAATCCGGATTTTGGCCGTTCCGGCGGGCCCCGTTCCCATGGTAGTGATGTTTACACCCGCCATTTTCCCCTGTAGACCGCTCACGAAATTGGGTGTTCGGTTGACAGAAATCTGTTCGGCATTGACGGTGGCTGTTGCATAACCCAGCGTTTTGGCCTCTCTCTTGATACCTAATGCGGTAACGACTACTTCGTCGATGGCTTTTGAATCTTCCGCCAGTTGCACATTGACAATTGATCGGTTATTGATCGGAATGGTCTGCGTTACGTAGCTGATGTACGAAAAAACCAGCGAGCCAGTAGCTGGGGCATTGATTGAATAACTTCCTGTTGCATCTGTTGCCGTACCTACAGCCGTACCTTCAACCAGGACGTTAACACCTGGTAGCCCCTGACTGTCGGGGCCTGTCACCTTACCGGTTATTCTGTTTGCCTGAGCCAGGGCAATGCCACTGCTCAGAAGCAGAAAAAAAAGAAATACTAGAGCTTTGTTCATGTGTAGTAGAGATTGAGGTTAATGGAAAAGGGTAAAAATCATCCACTTATATCAATGATAAATATTGATATAGTTCAAAATTTTGAAGGCTCTAAAAACAGCTACCTGGCCCAACTAAAGCGTTGGGTTTCAGTAGCTATAAACTTTTCTTTTTCAGGTTGTCGTTAAGCGTACCAGGCGGTTACCAATTGTGGATGGCTCCGTCGGGGCTTTTTAGCACAGGATGAGGGAACTGAGTTTTGGCAGTAACCTCCATAACAAACGTTGCTTTCTTGGGGTCGAACTTGACACCCAGTCCTGGTTCTGGATTCAGGTATAATTTGCCGTTTTTGAAGTTGACGAAATCCTCGTTGAAGTAGGCAGGACGTTCTGGTTCTCCACCACCCAGTTCCATCAGACAGCGGGTTGGGCTGCTGGAACCAAGTACGTGCACCAGCGTGGCCGTTGAGAGCGGGCCCGTAAAGTGCGGAATCATACCAACGTAGTGCGTTTCGCACATAGACGCCAGTTTCTTGAATTCAGATATACCACCCGTATTGGGAATCGTGAAACGTGTATAATCGATTAAGCGTTGCTCAATGAAGGTATTACTGTCCCAGCGATCGCCGAATTGCTCACCAACAGCAATGGGTACTGTGGTCATCTGCCGGACGGTTTTGTAGACGTCCGGATTTTCGGAGCGTACAATGTCTTCTACGAAATAAGGCTCCAGATTCTCCAGGGCTTTGCAGATTTTTATGCCTTCGGTGGTGTCAAACCGGGTGTGCAGATCAATGGCCCATTTACCACCTCCCCCAACGGCGGCATCGATTCGTTTACATAACTCAATGGTCTTTTTAGCATTGTCATAGAAATCGAACGGGGTTTCGCCGTTACCTCCCGTTGGCCCGATCCGGTAGGCCCGCAGCCCTGCTTCTATACAATCTCTGGCCCGTTCTTCTTCTGTTTTTGCTTTCGATGCCCGAAAACCAGTCGCGTAGCATTCGATATATTCGCGCGTGGCTCCCCCCAGTAGTTCATAGACCGGAACACCTAACGCCTTGCCTTTAATATCCCACAATGCCATTTCAAGCGCGCCGAGCGCATGTAATTTCTCTCGGCCTGGCGGATAAAACATACCCCGATAGACACTCTGCCAGATGTGCTCGATGCGGAATGGATCTTCACCAATAATCATTTGAGCGCACTGCTCGATCATATCTTTAGAACCACCTTCGCCAATTCCGATGATGCCGCCATCGGTTTGAATCTCAACAATGCCACGCGCCTGATTGAAAAGCGGTTTATTATAACCCGGTGCACTGTAGTACCGAATTTTGGTGATTTTTAATTTGGGTGCGCTCTGAGCCAAACTTGCTGGCAGCCCAGCCCATACGGCGGTTGAGCCTACTAAAGCAGATTTAAGAAAAGATCTTCGTTGCATAGGAGGGATTAGGAATTTATTGTCAACAGCTTAATCGTTTAAGCAAATGGGTAAATTTAAGTCGGAACAACAGGTTTAGCCGTTGAAGACGCGCGTTCTACTAATTCGGCTTTCATTAGTATTTGTGCGGGTTCGTTTAGGTTATTTTTCAATTTTTTGACTAATAGTTCAACAGCTGTCTGGCCCAGCAAGACTATCGGCTGTTTGAGGTAAGTGATCGGGCAATAGTATAATTCAAATACTTCTGCCTGCCCAAAACTGACAATAGCCAAATCGGCTGGTACGTTCAAGCGTAATTCGTTAATATATTTTAATCCATTGATTGCCAGGCTATAAGTTGCGAACAGGATCGCATCGACTGGGCGATCTGCTGCCAGCATTTCATCAATGGCTGCTTTTACTCCATTTTCAATTGTATTGATTCGAACTTCCTTTAACCAGGACTTTTGAAAGTGTCGGTTATTGTCTCTCAGCGAATCCTTATAACCCCGTATCCGTTCCTGCATGTGAAACATCTGCGAGTCATAGGCAATCATTCCGATGCGTTGATAGCCATTCCGAATCAAGTGGGAACACGCTTCATACGACGCTTTATAATGATCCGTAGATACAAAATCAGTGGGTATCTCCGGAAAATATCGATCTAAAAGAACAAATGGTATATTCTTTTCTTTGAGGTAATGAATCTGTTCTTCAGAGTTTTCGGCGGAAACGATAATAAAGCCATCAACCTGTCTATTGATCAACACATTTAATAAATCCCGCGATTTACCCGCGTTTTCGTCGGAACTGCCAATAATGACCGTATAGCCATTGTGCTTCGCTTCATCTTCAACTACCCTGGCTATGTTGGCGAAGAAGGGGTTCGATATATCGGCGATAATGAGGCCGATGGTATGCGTTTTCCCGCTTCGTAAACTTTTGGCAAGGTGATTGGGCTGGTAATTCAATTCGGCCGCGATCTGCTTGATCTTCTGCGCAATCTCATGACCAACCCGGCTCTCTTTTTCCTTTCCATTCAGAACATAGGACACTAGAGCGGTAGAAACCCCTGCTTTTTGTGCTATATCCTTTAACGAAGTTTTTTTAGTACTCATTTAGTTTTTACGGCTTTCAAATCTATGCTTAATCCTTTAAACAAAAAAGAAATGAGTGGAAATTTTTAATATATATTTAATAAATAGCACTATTAGTATTCGCCTAACTATGAACCTGAGGACTAGATAAAGTCAAATGTTACTGAATTGTGGAGCATAACGTTTCACGCGTTGTTCCTGACACTTCCCGATTGTTTTTAGCGGCCTCATAATTTCTATCCTTTCGAACAGGGATAGTAGCACCTCAATTTTGGCCTGTTGAACCAAAAATCTTTTTAATCAGGAACAGTCTGTATGAAAACTTTAGTAATTGGAGGAACGGGAACCGTAGGGAGCCAGGTAGTAGCTGAACTAGTACGTAAACAGGTATCTGTGCGGGTATTAATTACTTCACCCGAAAAAGCAGCCTTATTGCCGGAAGGTGTTGAATTCGTGGTTGGGAACATGGATGAGCCCGGTACGTTACCTAAAGCGTTTGCTGACATTGAAACCGTATTTTTATTGAACCGCCAGAGCCATACAGAAGCCGCTCAGGGCCAATTTGCTATAGCCTCGGCCAAGCGGGCAGGGGTGCGTAAGATCGTTTATCAGAGTATCCACGATGTTCGTAGAGCACCGCATGTGCCTCATTTTCAGCCTAAAATAACCATCGAAAATGTGCTGAAGCAATCGGGGTTACAGTATGTGTTCGTCAGTCCCAATAATTTTTATCAGAACGATTTTTGGTTTAGTAAAGCCATTGCCGACTACGGAATCTATCCGCAACCCATCGGTGAGCGGGGGTTGAGCCGGGTCGATGTACGTGACATCGCCGAAGCTGCAGCAACCGTTTTATTGACTGATGAATATAACGGACTAACCATTCCGCTGGTGGGGCCAACAGTGTTGACAAGTGCTGAAACCGTCAATATCCTAAGCGAGCAGCTTGGTTATGAAGTTCACTATGCCGGTAATGATCTTGACAGCTGGGCAGCGGAAGCCAGGAAGTCTTTGCCAGCCTGGATAGTTGAAGACTGGAAAAAGATGTATCAGTTCTTTCAGGATGAAGGCTTGGCCGCTTCTGCTGAAGATATTGCTCTAATTACCCGTGTTTTAGGCAGATCACCGCGTAGTTACGCTGATTTTATTACCGAACACGCCAGTGTGTTCGCGCAACAGGTTGTTGCCTGACCGTGAAGAATATCGCATCTCCGGTCAGTGAGGTAAGTTGTATCGTTTCCAACTTATTCTACTGACCGGAGCACTTTTTTTTAGAAGCCCAAGGTATTGTCACGTCAGCGTGCTAATCTCCACAAAAGTTCGCTTAGGCTATGTCAGCACTTTTTCCAGACATTTCACCGTGATGAGGTAGGTGGGCTTTACGCCTAAGGTGCCCAGACTGCCAGATGCCAGCGTCGCCCCAGTAAGTAACGGATTATCAGATGCATAGTAAGCGTAGCGAACTTTAACGTTCGTCGGGACACTATCCCGTATTTTTGACTGTGCCTGAATGGCTTTCTGATAATGAGCGCCTTCCATTTCGAGGCCGATTGCTTTCCAGGAGGAGTTTTTAAAGTAGCTAAGCACGTCTTTATTCTGCAGCGATGTGCCCAGTACGGTAATCATTGCCCCCTCATACACGCCCAAGCCGTGACCTTCAAAGTCCTCTTTGCAAAAATCATTTTCTAACGGATAGTTGTCGGCGGTGCCTTCAAAAATGTGCGAGGTTGGAATCATCAGATCTCCTTTTTCGCCAGTCAGAATTCCGGCTTTCCCGATAATGGAAATCGAGGCTACATTTAACGGAAACGTTTCATCTCCTCGCTCAAAGGGTTTTAGTAATTCGTCCATTGTTTCAAACGCCTGCTCGCCGAAGGCATAATCCATAACCAACAGCAATGGCTGCGTCTTCCGGATGTGCTCCGGGTCATGGGTAAGTTCCGATGAAAGCGTTGAAGTATTCAGCTGTGCTGTGTCAATGATCTGTACCAACAGGCTGGTTCCGGCAATGTCTTCCAGCAAATGCATACCATGTTCGGCGGCATAGCTAACAACCTGTTTTCGCAGTTCCCGTTGGGTTGGCTGACTTAATTTCAGCGCCAGATCGTAGAGATTATCCCAGGTGGTAACATCAGCCAATGCGCCGGGGGCATACAGGCAATTCATGACACTGTGTGGATTGGCGCTTATGATATGAATGGGGCGATCCTGAAGATTATGTTCCCAGATGTATTGTTTAATGCGCGTTGCCCACCGTTCGCCATAGAGGTGCTGGCCAATCCGCTCGCGGAGCATAGGCGTAAAGTTGATCTCACGGGCTGTATTCGACTCGCGAATTTCCCGTACCGACACACTGCCCAATCCATAGACGATCTGAAACAGACCATTGTTGGTTCCGCTGTTTTCGGCAAACCGCTGATAGGCATGCTGTGTTTCCTCAAACGTTCTGCCCAGAATGGAGCTGAGGTACATTAAGGCCAGCTCGCGCTCATCGTCATTAACTGTTCCACCCGACTGTATAATGGCTTCCAGTTTCTCCCACTCCCGGGTTCGGCTTCCCCGTTCCTGAAAGGCATTCCGCCTGATTTTATCGGCTTCCATGAACATAAACGTCAGGTGCGTCAGAATGTCGTAGATTTCGCTACGGCCATTGGTAACTTCAATCACCATTTGTTCACTATCGATCCGGTAACAATTGCGACGACGCTTGGCGGGAACCAGCACCGGGAAATGAGAATGTTCAAATCCCTCTCTGGAGGCTAGTGAAATAACCCGGCAGGATTCAATGCCTTTGGGGAGCCGATCCATAACATAAACAAGGCCGTCTAATTCAACCCGTTGCGGGTCGCCAACCAATCCATAAATTTCGGGTTGAAGGATCAGTAAAGCCCGACGGATTTCTTCGCCGGATACACCCGATGGCTTATAAAACCCCCGGTTAAACAAATGACGCATGGTAATGTACAACCGCTCAATGGCAACGCGCGACTCCTGAGCGCGGGTAAGTGGGGGGGAAGGAATTAGATCCATGAAAATGTGGCTAACGTAAGATGGTTGCAAGTTACAGCTACTGTTTGGGTCATCCTGCATTGTAGTTGAGAGGAGTAACAGGATTGACCGGATTTAAGTTGGCCGGTTAATCATTCCGTTTAAATTTGGCCGTTTGCCAGAATGCTTTTATCGATGTTGGATCACTGCCTTCACAAATCTAGACTTAATAGTCATCAACGATGCACCGACTTCGTCTCTCACTAGCTGTACCCGTTTATGCATACATTTTACATTGTATGCTTACCAAAAGTGGTTGAAAGTTACTTTGTTCTGGATTTTTAAATTCGTCAGTTAAGCAGTGGATGTGGTGATGTGGTGTCGGTTTCTCAAAACAGACACAGGGAGGTTTTGAGAAACCTCGCCGTTCATGCCAAATGCGGTTTTGAGAAACCGCATTTGGCCAGGTTGAAGAACCTGACCACACGCCAGTACCCGATCAAAGGTGTCAAAATTGTTGGCATCTCGGCAACTTTACGAACTAAACCATCCACGAGTTGCTACCGTATTAAAACAATTAGTAAAGTGAGTGTCAATTAATAAAATGTCAAAGGCCTATTTCTCGTTAAACCGGAGCAGGGCAGCGGAGTCTAAACAAGGCTTGATGAATTAAGGGGCTTGATGAATAAAAGCACAATAATTCATCCACGCTACTGGAAAAATCTTCATTTTCGCGTAATAGACTCGCTTTTATGAATCCTCCTCAGCGCCCTGCTAATACATTCAGGACGGCTACTCAGCAACCCCGGCCAAAATTGGGCCATTCATCGGTACAACGTCTACAGAAAAGTGGACGCTGGCAGCAGGCGCGTCGTTTTATTCGTGAACGACCCTTGTTGGAACGTGCTTACCTGTTCTGTATCAAGGCTTTCCTCTGGCTATTTTTCGGTTCACTTGGCTACGTGATCGCGCTGAAATACGTGCCTGTTTTGATCACCCCTTTAGTTATTTCGCGCTGGATGGATACGATCGGAACGGACGAAAGTAGCCACGTTTATAAAAAATGGCGGTCTTACGATGAGATCAACAAAGAGGTTGCGCTTGCTGTCGTTTCGTCCGAAGACCAGGCTTTTCCAACGCATTGGGGATTTGACTTCGACGAAATCCAGGATGCGATCAAAGAAAACCAGACTCGAAAACGACCGCGCGGAGCCAGTACTATTTCGCAGCAGGTTGCCAAAAACGTATTTCTATGGAACGGTCGCAGCTACATTCGGAAAGGGCTGGAAGTGTATTTTACGGCGCTTATTGAGTTGATCTGGGGCAAAAAACGCATACTGGAGGTTTATCTGAACGTGGCTGAAACGGGCCCGATGACCTTTGGCGTAGAAGCTGCATCAGAACGATTTTATGGGCACTCAGCCGCAACACTCTCGCGCAATGAAGCCGCCCGAATTGCTGCGGTACTACCGAATCCGCTACTTTTCTCCATAAAAAATCCGTCGAATTACGTCCAGCGCCGAACACGGCAGATTGCCCGGCAGATGCGTTATCTGGGCGGTCAGAAGTATATTCGAAACTTGTAGCTGGATTAGGGTAGTCGGTTCGCTACCATGTGAAGGGTGGTTGAAACAGAAAAAGTCAGCCACTCAACCGGAAATCGAACACCATAAACTGCCTATCGGTATAGCAACTTTCGATCAACCTGACCGGGGAGTGGTCCCTGGCGGGTAAGTTTCATCTGGGCCAACGCGGCTCCCGATCGGGCGCACTGCTCAGGATCGAGACCATCGACAAAAGCCGTCAGAAAGCCCGCCCAGTAAGCATCTCCAGCCCCCGTAACATCAACAACATCGACTTTTTTGCCCGGCACTCTGGCCTGTTGTGTACCGTTATCATAAGATACCAGACTACCATTTGGTCCCATTGTAAAACAGATGGTCAATGCGCCCATTTTATGGAAATCGCTCAGAATACGTTCCGTTGGCTGTGTTTCACCATACAGCCGGACTGCATCATCTTCACTGAGTTTAACTAAAGCACCAGCCGAGCAGTAATCCGTTAGTACCCGCCACGCCTGTTCACGATCTGGCCAGATGCTGGGGGCATAGTTCGCATCGATACTAACCTGACAACCGGCAGCCTGAGCGCGTTTAGCCGCATCTACGATGGCATCCTGTGCCGGTTGCCGGCTTAAAGCGAAGCAGGTTGTATGAAACAGCTGTACCTGTTCCAGGAGAGAGTCGGGTATCTGGCCGGGGGTAATCTGGCAATCGGCATGCCGATAGGCAACGAAGTCGGGTGTACCCGCCGTTCTTGAAACCAATACGATGGTTGTTGGTTCCAGCGGATCTCGTGTAATGAATTGAACGTCAACTCCGGCTTCGGCAACCTCGCGGGTGAGGTATAGTCCTATATTATCATTACCAACGCAGGCGACCATGGCCGTTTTATTACCTAGCCGGGCCATGTTGGCGGCCATGTTTGCCGGACTTCCACCCTGATACCGCCTAAAGTCAAGGGAGTCGAGAAGACTGGATGAAACATGATGGCCGATAAAATCGGCTAACAATTCGCCAACGGCGAGGAGCGTATAGGGGCGGGGAGTCGTCATAACGTGTTCTTAGTAGGCGGTAGGCAGCCAATCCAGGATATAGTGGCACAAAAAGTCAACTGCCTACTGAAGACTGCACACGGCCTAGTATTGACTTAATTTCCCCCTGGATGAATTGGTAGAGCAGCTTCCTCACTCGGCTTATTCTCTTTAACCAGAAAACAGGCACCAGCTGCCAGAATCAGGCAAATGCCGCACAGAATCAGTGCATTGAGTGGATCACTACCCAGTAAATTTTTGTATAGAAATGGAATCGTGATCATGTTGATGATCTGGGGCACTACGATAAAGCCGTTGAAAATGCCCATATACACACCCATCCGTTCTTTCGGAACCGATGACGACAGCAGCACATAAGGCATCGATAGAATTGATCCCCAGGCCAGACCGACCATTGTCATGCCAATCAGAAAAGCACTTTTATCGCTCGAAATCAGCATGGACAGAAAACCCAGTCCGCCGATTGTCAGGAATGTAGCATGCGTAGCCCGACGACCGATGCGGGCGGCAATAGCAGGTAGAAAAAACGAAATGCCAAAACAACCCACATTGAAGAGCGCAAAGCAATCATTACCTACTTCGATTCCTTTTTCGAATCCCGGCGATTCGGGTGATGGGGCATTAAAGGCATGTCGCGCAATGGCAAGAGAAAGATACTGCCACATGAGGGGCAAGCCGTACCATGTGAAAAATTTGACCCACCAAAGCTGGCGCATGGTAGTCGGCATTTCGCGTAGTGCCACGCCTACTTCAGTGAAAATATGAAGCAGTCCACCACCCTCGCGTTTTTCACGCTCAAACGCGACCATGTCTTCGGGCGGGTATTCTTTGGTTGTGTAAACAGTCCATAGTACGGCAGCCAGTACGGCCACCGCACCAACGTAAAAAGCATACTTTACAAAGTCAGGAATACCGTTGGCTCCGGCGGCTACCATCGTTATACCAAACAGCGGCAATATACGGGGCATCAGGTTCGCTAGTGTTTGCCCAAAACCCACGAAGAAGCTTTGTACGGCAAACCCCAGATCGCGTTGTTTATCATTTAATTTATCGCCAATGAAAGCGCGAAATGGCTCCATCGATACATTAAGCCCCGCATCCAGCATCCACATCAGACTGGCGGCCATCCAGAGCGACGTAGAATTGGGCATCAGTACCAGGGCAATGCTGGTAATAAGGGCACCGATCAGGAAAAAGGGTTTCCGACGCCCCCACCGTTCTGACCATGTACGGTCGCTCATGGCCCCAATAATGGGTTGCACCAGCAAACCTGTCATCGGGCCGGCCAGCCACAACGCTGGAATAGCTGATTCATCAGCGTGCAGATACCGAAAAATGGGACTCATGTTGGCCTGTTGCAGACCAAATCCGTACTGAATGCCCAGAAAGCCGAAACTCATATTCCAGATTTGCCAGAAACTCAACTGAGGTTTTGGTAAGGTTGTTGGTTTCTGAATTTTTTCGGTCTGCATGTACTGTATATTTTAAAGAGTAGCCGTAGCTTTATAGAATGCACAACAATAATACACAGACGTTTGCAGGATACAGAGAAAAAGTTGTCTTATTTTTCTGAAAAGCCGTATTTTTAAGCATGATTCCGAACTGTCGGCTGTCCGTCGCTCTACTGCTCACGGCTTTTTTAGTAACCCTTCAAACCGCATGGGCGAATACGCCTGTCGACTCATCGCGGTCGGTTATTGTGCGCTCGGTTACACTCAAAGGAAATTATCGTACCCGCGACCGGATCATTCTGCGCGAAATGACGCTGCATGTCGGTGATACGGTTCGGCTGGGCGATCTGGCCGGTCGGGTTGCCTGGGACCAGCGGAATATCAATAATACCAACCTGTTTGTCACGGTTGATGTCTCCTCAGCGCAGGTTACACCTAATGACTCTACGGAACTTGGCTTGTTTGACCTAACTGTTACCATGAAAGAGCGGTGGTATCTGATCGCTTACCCTGTGTTCGATCTGGCCGACCGGAATTTCAATGAATGGTGGTATGATCGGGGCCGTGATCTCCGACGGGTAATTTATGGCGGTAGACTCAGTTATAAGAATGTGACGGGCAATAACGACCAGCTTCAGGTCATTTTTGAACGGGGTTTTTCGCAGCGAACCGTTGTGTCGTATGCAATGCCGTATATTGATAAAGCGCAGCGAATCGGGCTTCGGCTGGACCTGGCTTATATCACAAACAAAGAAATTCCGTATCGAACCCAGGCCGACAAGTGGGTTTATGTTAAAGACGAGCAAGTTTTACGGGAGCGCGCTTATGCTGGCCTGATACTGACACATCGGCGTGGACTTTATCACTACCACGTTCTCGAAACCCGGTACACCCGAAATACCATTGCCGATACCATTGCCCGACTAAATCCGGATTATTTTCTTGACGGACGAACCCGTCAACAATACGTGGCCATGAACTACAGCTACCGATACGATCGGCGGGATAACGTGTCCTATCCACTTCGTGGAACCGTATTGACCGGATTCGTTGGCGTGTCGGGCCTGTTGCCGAAAGATGATTTTCATTATCTGGAATTATCGGCCTCTATGACCCGCTACTGGTCGTTAGGTGGTCGTTTTTATGCTGCCAGCAGTGTGCGTGGTCGTTCCAGCTGGCCAACGCGCCAGCCTTATTTCAATCTGCGTGGGCTGGGTAGCTCCAGCGAAATGGTCCGAGGGTATGAGCTTTATGTAATCGACGGGCAACGATCGGCGATCTGGCGAAATAGTTTTCGTTATCAACTCTTTAACACCCGCAAACAATTGAACTGGCTTCATGTCCGGCAGTTTAATACAGTACCGATTTCAGCTTATATTACAGTGTATGGCGATGCGGGTTATGTGAGAAGTACCGTGGCTGAGCAATACCAAAGCCGACTGGCGAACCGCTTACTCATGGGAACAGGTATGAGCCTGGACGTGGTAACGTTCTATAATTTTGTGGTGCGATTGAGTGGTTCCATCAACCGGGAAGGCAAGGGTGGCTTTTTCTTTAACCTCGCTCAGGAATTTTAAGTAGTCGTCCACTCATCAACACCCCTGCACATTCTGACCATCGGGTAACCAATCATCCAAATTTGGGACCCTGTGATTTGCTCGTACCCTACATTTGACGCGTCAATCTGACCAATTAGTATCTACCCCAATGTAGGCACACTGTTTCCTTCGCTACCTCTTTCTCCGACTTCAATAGCTCGTGAGATGAGTAAGAATGTGCATTCCCATTCATTTATTCGCATATCAATTTATTGTCTCTTAACCAGTTAAACCTTGTTTATTCATGGAACTACTTCCACTTATTTCGACCTGGAGTTGGGCGATCCTACTCTTTCTTGCCGTTGTGCTCTATAAATGGGTGCTTCGTTTTTTGTTCGGGATGGTCATTGTACCCGAAGACCGAATTGGTCTGGTGACCAAAAAATATGTGCTGGTTGGTAATGACCGGGGCCTGCCCGATGGCCGGATTATTGCAACAAAAGGGGAGGCCGGTTATCAGGCTCAGACGCTCGCACCGGGTCTTTACTGGTGGTTATGGCCCTGGCAGTATGGTATTACCATGCAACCCTTTACAGTTGTGCCAGAAGGAAAAATCGGTCTGGTACTTTCTAACGATGGGGCCGAACTTCCAACCGGTAACATTCTGGCCCGTCGGGTAGACTCCGATAATTTTCAGGATACTGAACGCTTCTTGTCGAGTGGAGGGCAAAAAGGGCGCCAGACGGCTATGCTTACTCCTGGAACTTACCGTATCAATACGTTCGCCTTTACGATTACCATTGCCGATATGACCGTTATCAAGGAGAATATGGTTGGTATCATAACGACACTGGATGGTGCTCCCTTGCAGTCTGGTCAGATTGCCGGTAGAAATATAGAAGGCCATAATAACTTTCAGGATGCCGATTCTTTCCTCAAAAATGGCGGTAATCGGGGTCTCCAGCCACAGGTTGTGCTGGCCGGTTCCTATTACATAAATCCCTGGGCAGTGCAGATCGAAGAGATTCCGATGACTGAAGTACCGATCGGTCACGTTGGTGTCGTCATCTCCTACATTGGCGAAGACGGTGAAGATCTAACGGGCGAAGCCTTCAAACACGGCAACATTGTTCGACGGGGCTTCAGGGGTGTCTGGATGGAACCACTGGGGCCGGGTAAATACCCGATTAACACCTTTACAATGAAGGTTGAAGGAGTACCGACAACGAACCTCGTGCTGAACTGGGCCAACGCCCGCACTGAAGCCCACGCGCTCGACCGTAATCTTTCGACCATTACGGTGCGTTCGAAAGACGGTTTCCCGTTTAATCTGGACGTAGCACAGATTATTCACATTCCATCGGCAGAAGCGCCAAAAGTGATTGCGCGCTTCGGGAGTATGACTAACCTTGTTTCGCAGGTGCTGGAACCAACCATTGGTAACTATTTCCGGAACTCGGCGCAGGATTCTGATGTCATAGCCTTTCTGAGTACCCGTAAAGAACGGCAGGAAGCCGCTCGGGAACACATCAGGGCCGTATTGGAGGTTTATAATGTGAACGCCGTCGACACACTCATCGGTGATATCGTACCACCAGACAGTCTGATGAAAACGTTGACCGATCGGAAAATAGCGCAGGAAGAAGAGAAGACCTACGAAACCCAGCGAATGGCGCAGGAAAAACGGCAGGGTATGGAACGCGAAACGGCTTTGGCCGATATTCAGCGGGAGGTTGTAAAAGCACAGCAAAGCGTAGAAATTGCTCAGCGCACTGCCGATGCCGCCGTTAAAAAGTCGGAAGGGGAAGCTCGTAGCCTGAAGCTTCAGGTTGGGGCCGAATCAGAAGCGACCAAAGTTCGCGCCGAGGCCAATGCGGAAGCTCGTCGTCGGCAGGCGGCTGCTGATGCCGAAGCCACCAAGCTGACTGCCGATGCTGAAGCCGAGCGGATTGCCAAAACGGGAGCTGCTGAAGCCGAGAAGATACTGGCCATTGGCCGCTCGACGGCTGAAGCCTACGAACTACAGGTCAAGGCCATGGGTGATGAGAACTTTACGCGCTTCAAGATCACGGAAGAAATTGGTAAAGGCCATATTCGCGTCATCCCCGATATTGTCATTAATGGCACCGGCAATGGATCTGACGGTTCGCTGAACGGGTTGATGGGCCTAAAACTTCTGGAGCAGATCGAAGAACGAAAAAGCGGTCAGGCTACCAAAATTGTAGATGTGACCTTGCCGATTGATGGCAAATAGAGTTTAATCAAACAAGAAGGCCGACGCGCATACGTCGGCCTTCTTGTTTGATTAAACTCTAAGGAATGCAATTACGAAACCACTTCGGGTTTTGGGGATTCTGTTGGCTCATCTAGATTTACCATCTCCATGCGTGGCGTAAAGAAGTGCATAATTGCCCACGCGATCAGATACGCACTGCCACAAATAATGAAGATCAGGTTATAACCGCCATTCAAATTGCCAGCTGCTTTGTACGTGTCTAATAACCAGCCAACAAGCAGCGGAAATAAGATGCCGCCCACTGAGCCAGCCATACCCCCGATACCAATTACCGAGCTCAATGCTTTCTTCGGAAAAACATCGGATGCCGTTGTATAAATATTTGCGCTCCATGCCTGGTGCGCGGCTGCTGCCAGACTAATCAGCGCTACAGCCTGCCAGATATCAGTAGCATAGCGGGCTGCCATAATCGGTACAACCGCCACCGCAAATAAGAGCATAGCCGTCTTCCGGGCTCTGAATACACCCCAGCCGCGCCGAATTAAATAGGATGATAGGTAACCCCCGCCAATACTACCAATAGTTGTGGCGGTGTAGACGATCACAAGAGGCAGACTTGGTTTTTTGAGATCCAGATTAAAGGTTGTCGAGAAATAGGAGGGAAGCCAGAATAAGAAAAACCACCAGATCGGGTCGGTCAGCATTTTGCCAAAGACGAATGCCCAGGTTTGCCGGATACCAAATAGCTTGCCCCACTGAACGGGTTTTGCATTTACAGATTCTACCTCATTATCACTGTGGATATAAGCTAGTTCAGCCTGTGTTACACGTTTTTGACGGGCAGGCACTTCGTAATAAATGATCCAGAAAATTAACCAGATAAAACCGATGGCACCCGTAATGATAAAGGCTTCTTCCCAGCCATAAGCTCCCAGAATCCAGGGAACCATAACGGGAGCGACTACAGCGCCGATGTTGGCTCCTGAGTTAAAAATACCCGTTGCGAAGGCTCGCTCTTTTTTGGGAAACCATTCGGCAATGGCTTTGATCGCTGCCGGGAAGTTACCCGATTCGCCCAGACCGAGTGCCGCCCTCGCAACACCAAACCCGAATGTGCTGGTGGCAAAGGCGTGAGCAATGGCGGCAAAACTCCAGGCAATTAACGAAATGGTGTACCCTAATTTTGTGCCGATGCGGTCAATGACCCGGCCAAACAGTAGTAACCCAATGGCATAGGCCGTTGCAAAGGCCATTACGATCCGGCTATAATCGGTTTCGGTCCAACTGAATTCGCTTTCAAGCGAAGGCTTAAGCAGACCAATCACCTGCCGGTCGAGGTAATTAATGGTGGTGGCAAAAAACAGTAGAGTAACTACCGTCCAGCGAAAGTTTCCGGGCTTGTTTTCCATCAGTCGTATTATGTAAGTGGGGCGATGAAGGCGATTACGTTAGTCAAATCGGGAAATAATTACGGTCAAACGCTCTATCCTCAAAAGGTATTTTTGCTGATTAGCTTAGGTTATCTGGTCAGCCTGACCCTTCAGCATTCCAATGCTGGTTCTAGAGAAAGCTATTCTTACCCGAAACCTACTTTAGTTTCAGTTAATTCTAATCAATTGTTAAGCACAAAAAAGGAGTTCAAGATGGCAAAATCGACGGGTTTATTCGCTTAGAACTGCTGAATTGTCTTTTATGATATTGATTGTCAGTAATTTATGTCCAAATAAATTAGCTTAAATAATATAGATACGTAATTGGTAGTGGAATCAAAAAATCGTTGTTGACTACTCGTTTGCCTTAAGCCAGTTATTTATTTGTATCTGAAACCTGGCTAACTAAAAACGACCGGCTTTAATCCACAAACTAGTTTATCTGACTACCTTTGGGCGGTCGTTGATTCGCAGCCAACGACTCCTATTTTCGGAGAATACAACCATCATGGACAAAGCTACCCCAAAACCGGAAGCGCCTAAAAAGGCTCCTTCTCCTTTGCTGAGCCTGCTAAAGCCGTATTCCAGAATGATCATTTTGTTGATCCTGTTTGCGCTGATCAGCAACGGGGTGAACCTCTTATTGCCAATGATCATCTCGCACGGTATTGATGAGTACACAGCCGGGAAATTTGTGCTGAAAACCATAGTTATTGAGTTTCTGGCGGCTGCTCTATTCATTTTCGTTTTTACCTACCTGCAAAGCATCATTCAAACCTACGCGTCTGAGCGGGTGGCGAAGGATTTACGAACGCAACTGGCCGATAAAATTTCGCGCCAGAGCTTTGCGTATATCCAGCAGGCTAACCCATCCCGTTTACTGACGAACCTGACCTCCGACATTGACTCGGTCAAGACATTTGTTTCACAAGCCGTTGTCTCGATCGTATCCTCATTATGCATTATCATCGGAGCAAGTATTCTGCTGCTGAGCATCAATTGGAAACTGGGTTTAACCGTGCTGGCTATCGTGCCTATTGTGGGCATTACATTTTACGTATTGATGCGTAAAGTGCGAACGCTGTTTAAACGGAGCCGCGAGGTTGTCGACTGGCTGAATAAAGTCATCAATGAAAGCGTTCTGGGCTCAGCCCTGATCCGGGTTATCAATTCGCAACAGCTTGAATACGATAAATTTCTGGCGGCTAATACAGATGCCAAAGATCTGGGATTAGCCATTTTACGCCTGTTTGCGGCCCTGATTCCTGTCATTAGTTTCACGGCTAACATGGCCGCGCTGAGCATTCTGGTGCTGGGTGGACACTTTGTTATTACAGGCAGTATGTCACTGGGTGATTTTGCTGCGTTCAGTAGCTATCTGTCACTGCTGATTTTCCCGATCATCATGCTCGGCTTTATGAGCAACGTCATTGCACAGGCGTCGGCTTCGTATGAGCGGGTCAATCAGGTTCTGCAAGCACCTGAAACAGTGAAATCTGGGACAATTGATCGCGCACTTGCCGGTGATATTGATGTACGAGACGTTGCGGTTAACTATGACGGGAAACCTGCTCTAAAAGACGTTTCGTTTTCGGTGAAAGCAGGCACCCAGACGGCTATTGTTGGTCCAACAGCAGCTGGCAAAAGTCAACTACTGTATCTATTAACGGGCCTTATTAACACCTCCGAGGGTAGCGTTGAGTACGATGGTCAGCCGATTGATCAGTATAATGAAGACACATTTCACCAGCAAGTCGGCTTCGTCTTTCAGGATAGTATTATCTTCAATATGAGCCTTCGCGAAAACATTGCGTTTAGCGATACCGTCACTGATGAGTTGCTGGATAAAGCAATTGATACGGCCGAACTACGCGGGTTTATCGACTCGTTGCCCCAGAAACTACAAACTGTTGTTTCTGAGCGGGGAGCCAGCCTTTCGGGTGGTCAGAAACAACGGATTATGCTGGCACGTGCTTTGGCACTTAATCCTAAAGTACTGCTGCTCGACGATTTTACTGCTCGTGTCGATACGAATACGGAACAGAAAATTGTGCAGAATATTCAGAAGAACTACCCCGGTTTAACGCTGATTTCAGTAACGCAAAAGATCGCTTCCATTGAAGATTATGAGCAGATTATTTTACTGATGGAAGGCGAAATCATCGCCAAAGGCACTCATCCTGAATTGATGAGTAGTAGTCCCGAATACGTTCAGATTTACCAGTCGCAACGCAGTACAAGTCAGTATGAACTACGATCTTAATCAGTTTGTCGGACAGAAAGAAGAAAAAAACGCCACTTACAAAGCTCTTCGGAAACTACTGGCGCTCATTGACGATGAACAGCGGACGTTAATTCTGGCGTTTGGTGCGATTCTGATCAATTCGAGCCTGATCCTGCTTGGGCCTGTAATCATTGGACGAACCATTGATCAATATATTGTGACTAAACAATATGATGGTGTTCTGACGAATGCGGCCATTCTGCTTGGGATTTATATAATCGCATTCGGGACAGGGTATATGCAAACCCGGTTAATGGGCGGAGTAGGGCAGCGAACGTTATTTAAGCTTCGGAATGCTGTATTTACAAAATTGCAGGAGCTTCCCGTTGCTTTTTTTAATCAGAATAAAGCAGGCGACCTGATTTCACGCGTCAACAACGACACCGACAAACTGAATCTGTTTTTTTCGCAGGCACTCATGCAGTTTGTCAGCAGTATTTTCCTGATGACGGGGGCTGGATTGTTTTTGTTGTTTATCAATTTACCGCTCGGAGCCGCAGCCTTATCGCCTGCATTGTTGCTGTGGGTATTTACAAAGGCAACTTCGGCCTGGGTGAAGCGGAAGAACGCACTCAATTTGAAAAGCGTTGGCGACATGAGCGCTGAGATTCAGGAAAGCCTGAATAATTTCAAAGTGATCATTGCTTTTAATCGACGCGACTACTTCCGGAAACGGTTTGATGAGGCCAATCAGACTAATTACAAAACGGCGGTTGGGGCGGGTTTAGCCAACAATGTTTACATGCCGATTTATGGAATTTCGGCAAACCTCGGCCAACTCGTTGTGCTTACGTTCGGTATCTACCTGATTGCAACCGGCTACTTTACGATCGGTTTGTTGATCAGCTTTCTGGGCTACATCACTAATTTCTATAATCCGCTTCGGCAATTGGCTACCTTATGGGCAAGCTTTCAGGTTGCATTAGCTGGTTGGGACCGTATTGCTCACCTTCTGTCGCTACAAACGAATCTAACAACGGTTGAGAATCCATTAACGGTACCGACCTCTTCCTTATTATCATTTCAGGGCGTTTCATTCAGTTATCCGAATGGCCAGGAAGTACTTCATAATATCAGTTTTGATCTGGAACGTGGGAAAACCTACGCCCTGGTTGGCCCGACTGGTGGCGGTAAAACCACTACCGCATCGTTGATTGCCCGGCTCTATGACCCAACTACCGGAACCGTGCTGCTCGACGGAAAGGATATTCGGGCCTACAGTGCTAAAATGCGGACTCAGAAGATCGGCTTTATTTTGCAGGAGCCCTTTTTGTTTACGGGTACGGTTCGTGACAATATACTGTATGGCAACGAGCAGTATCAGCAGTATTCAAATACGCAGCTGACCGAGGCCATTCATAACGCAAATCTGGAAGAACTGCTGGAACGCTTTGATGAAGGACTTGAGACAAAAGTCCAGACGAGTGGTGATGCCATTAGTCTGGGGCAGAAACAGCTCATTGCGTTCATGCGGGCCGTGTTACGTAACCCTGATTTGCTCATTCTGGATGAAGCAACGGCGAATATCGACACGATTACCGAAAAGCTTTTAGATGAAATCCTGCAGAAATTGCCCGAAAAAACAACCCGCATCATTATCGCCCACCGCCTGAATACCATTGAAAGCGCCGATGAAATATTTTTCATCAATGCAGGTCAGGTCACTAAAGCGGGGTCACTCAACGACGCGGTCGATATGCTTCTTCACGGAAAGCGAGTGAGTTGAGTAACGGAGAATCAGTAGCCTGCTTATCAGGCTACCATGCGTTCTTCGGCTAATTCCTGTTCCGTCAACCGTTTTTTCTCTTCTGCAATTTTTACGGGGCTACCGAAAATATAGAATAGTTTCTTGCGCAATCCTCGGGCATTCCGAACATCGTTAACCATATCGGTAAGCTCGTGAAAATTGATGAAGAACGGATTGGCCTTGTTCGGAATATTCGTTGTAATGCCGTAGATAACGGGTTCTTCTTCGGGTTGAAAAGTGCCGAAAATCCGATCCCAGAAAATAAATGTGGCGCCGAAGTTTTTGTCAATGTATTTCTCCTGCGAGCCATGATGAACCCGATGGTTTGACGGCGTCGCGAAAATGTACTCGACCCAGGCTGGCATACGCCGGATGTATTCAGTATGCACCCAAAACTGAAACAAGACAGCAAGCTGGTTCGTGACAAAGAAAATAACAGGATGAAATCCCATGAACGCGACTGGTAAAAAGAAGATAATTTTCAGGTGCTGAATCCAGCTCAACCGGTAGGAAACCGTCAGATTATAATGCTCACTGGAATGATGAACCACATGGGTAGCCCACCAGAATCGTTGCTCATGCGAAACGCGATGAGCCCAATAGCTGAAAAAATCATAGATGATGTAGCAGGGAAGAAGAGTCCACCATTGCAACTCCATACGCCACGGCAACAGGTTGTAAACCCAGATACACAAATACAACAGCCCCAACTTGAGGGCTGCACTAACAACTAAATTGCCAAGACCGACCAGAATGGAGCCGATGGTTTCTTTCTTTTCGTAAAAATCTCGTTCCTGGTAATAGGTGACCGCCATTTCAATAGCCGTAAAGAGCAACATGACCGGCACTGCCCATACGATTATATTCGGTATATTTTTTTCTAGATTATGTATGCTGTCAAATGGGATTTTATCTGCACCAAACAAAGAAAAAGGCATAACGATAAGTATTTATTAAAATCAGGGATACTGATAAGAACCCATTTTAAGTTTTTGAGTTCGATTTTTGGGTCGATTGCCCGGATTAGTAAAATATAAAATTGATATAATACTGTTTCAGTCAGACTCGGTCCAACAGGATAAAATCACCTCTGAAAAGACAGCCTTCAACATGTTGAGCCAATGCGCTAACTTTGTGAAATCAATCTCAATAGCATGAATAAATATTTTACTGTCGTTGTCTCTTTCGTTCTACTATTTTCTTTCGATAACTGCCAAAATCGGCAAAAAACTGACAGTCAGGAAGGTGATTCTACTACTGTTACTTCCTCCGTTACCGAAACGGCAATAGATGTCGTAACAACAGGTCGTTTGGCCGATCTTGGCCTCACAACCAGTAGCCATTGGCGAGGTATTAACCTCGGCGATGATTTTGGTAAGGTAAAGGCCACCGAAAAAGGAGAAGCATTCGAAAGTGATGCAACACACAGCGGCTACACCATTGAATTTAAAAACCTCGAATCGGCCGATATGCTCTATTATCAGGCAAATCAGAAAGTGTCGGCTATCGATGTCGACCTGTTTCTAAATAGTCGTCAGTCGGTCACTGATTATCAGAAGGATTTAGCTCCTTATTTTTCGGCCAGGTATGGTGCCTCGAAGCCGGGCAATGGCGGAACAGTCTGGACTGGTCCAAAAGGAGAAACAATTACCTTGAAAGATGTCTCAAAAGGCAAAGATTTTGGCTTGAAAATAAAGATACTTCCTGCGGGTGGGGTAATAACGGCTTCGGCTAGATAAAGGTTATAACGCGCTGATTTTTACCTGTAATAGCCCCAAACTTCTTTGCCGGTAATGCCTTTTTTTGAAACAACATAAGGGACAACAAATTCCTCTAAAACAATACGATCGCCAACTCGGTCGGCAGACAATCGATTAATAGGAATATGTGGACCTGCCTGTTCGTAGGAATTGGTGAAGGTGAACGTAACGGGGAGCACATAGTTCCCGATATAGGTTGGATCGAGATTGGGCAGTTTTTCAAGTGCATTTTGCACGAGTTGGGCAAATCCAAATCCGGCATTGTCTGGGCTAAGGATGGCAACACGGCTAACTTTGCCCAGTGAATCGATTTCGAATCCCGCATAAACGCGCCCATAAATTCCCTGATTACCAACCCAGTTTGGATAACTGATCTTGGAATGGAGTAGTTGATTAAATAAAGGATTCTGACTCAATGGATACGTTGCTGTCCGGGCTACGGCCATCAGGGAATCGTAATAGTTAATGATTTCGACTACCTCGAATAAAGTCAGGTTCTTATCAGGAATTTTTGCCGCTATTTTTTCCGATTGCTCATAGAACACATCGAGAAGCGATTTTTTGGATAAGCTAATCAGGTCGGGCCGGGCGGCTGCTTTCTGAATGTAATAGTTAGTTTGAGTTCGATAAATGCTGGAGTTAAGAATATCCTTATTGTGTTTATTGTTTATAATTTCGGAATTATTCATCGGCTCAAGCCGCTTCGTTAAGCTTTTAAGTAATTTCGTCGGCCCGTTGTGAACGATCGATGCATACTGGTAATAATTGATCCCCGCCAGACTACTCTGCTGGCGAACAAACTCAATTCCTTTGATTGTGAATAGTTCCGGCGTAATAATCTTGACCGTCGAATCTCCGGCAAACTGACACAAAATTTCACTGGTTACCAGATTATAAGCTAACCGGCAATTAATTTCTTTCCCCGACCGGTCCAGTTGGACTTTACCTTCCTGCCAAACGGGATAAGTCAGGAAGGGACTTCCCAGAACCGTTACTTTATTATAAGCCGTTGAATTTATTCTTGCGGAGCCATATACATCCATCGTTGTCATAACCTGGCCTTTATCGTCTTGATAAACAGCATATTGGCCATACGTTTTAAGAGAAAAGACTGATAAGAGGCCGAAAAGGAAGGTAAGCCGGATCATACAAATTGAGCGAATGCAACTGTGTGAATAGATATAGACGTGCTAAATAGGAGTTTTGTGATAAAAATATAAAATATAGTAAGAAAATTATAGTGTATGGTATTGCTCCCAAGACTTTCGCTTCGAGCCGTGCCACGGTTATTTTAGATCATCACGAGTAACCGTGGCACGGCTCAAAGCGAAAGTCTTGCCTACAACGCCGAAGCCCCGACCAACTGATCGGGGCTTCGACGTTGTAGGGAACTCAGGAATTATACTGTGTGCATCCAGTTGAAAGTGTCTTCAACTTTACCAGTACGAAGGTCGGCCAGATAGTTTCTGACGCGAACGGCAAACGATTCTTCCGGGGCAAATTCTGGTAGCATGTAATCCTTGCCATTATAGCCAATCAGGGAATAGGGCGACGAACCCACCGCTGTTCCGGCACCGAAGGCTTCGGTTAACCGACCAGTTTCAATACCGCTGATCACTTCTTCGATCGATACCAAGCGCTCTTCCACGTCAATACCCCAACCGCGGGCAATCTGCAAAATCGAATCGCGGGTAACACCTTTCAAGATGGAATCAGATGTGGCCGGGGTCACTAATTTACCGTCAAGCATGAACATGATGTTCATCGTGCCTGATTCTTCAATGTATTTGTGCTCACGAGCGTCGGTCCAGATCAACTGATCATAACCCTGTTGTTGAGCCAGCAAAGTTGGGTACATCGATCCGGCGTAGTTGCCCGCGCATTTCGCATACCCTACACCCCCCGGAGCCGAGCGAATGTACTCCGTTTCTACTTTCAATTTCGGTGGATTCGAATAATAAGCACCAACCGGACAGGTGAAAATGCAGAAACGATAGGTCTTCGATGGAGCAACACCCAGGTAGGTATCCGTTGCGAACATATACGGGCGAACATACAGCGAGCTGTCAGGCGTGGTAGGAACCCAGTCCGCATCGACGCGCAGCAAAGCCTCCAGGCCGCCCATAAACACTTCTTCGGGCAAGGTGGCCATGCACATACGCTTGGCTGACTCGTTCATGCGCTCAAAATTCATGTAAGGCCGAAACATCATTACCTCACCTGATTCATTTTTGAAAGCCTTCATGCCTTCAAAAATAGACTGACCGTAATGGAGCGACGATAGAGCCGGACTTAGCGTGAAATTGTCGAATGGGACAATCATTTGATTCTGCCATTGACCATCAATAAAATCGGCCACAAACATGTGGTCCGAGAAATGTTTTCCGAAAGGCAGATGATTAAAATCTACCTCTTGAATCCGGGAGCGTTCCGCTTTCCGCAATTCAATTTGCAAGACGTCCGTCGTCATAATCAGGGTATTGGTTAATGAGTTAGGCGGGATAAGCACCACCTGAGGCAAAGCTAAAAAAATAGATTGAGTTAATTTAGTTGTCAAGACAACTTTTTTTTAGTGGTCTTAAACAATCATGTTCTGGGTTTCCAGACTACCTCTTCAGCCTCCAATTCCTGCGCCATTTTGCGACTGAGGACAAACAGATAGTCAGATAGTCGGTTAAGGTATTGCAATACCAAATCATCTACTGGTGATTCATCATTTAGCCCAATAACCAATCGTTCGGCCCGACGGCAAACGGTTCGGGCCAGGTGACAGAACGACACCGATTCGTGCCCGCCCGGTAAAACGAACGCCCGTAGTTCCGGCAATTCAGCATCCATCGAATCCATTGCCTGCTCGAGTGCAGCAACATCTTCAGCAATAATGGCAGGCATGGCTCGCTTTATTGCTTTTTCCGGATCTGTCGCCAGTTCGGCTCCAACCGTAAAAAGCCGATCCTGAATTTCTTTCAATAAATCTTTTTGGCTGGTATTGATGGGCTGATCGCGTACCAGGCCAATCCAGGAGTTCAGTTCATCGACTGTGCCGTATGCATCAATGCGTAAATCGGCCTTGCTCACCCGACGCCCTCCAATCAGGCCAGTCTGACCTTTATCGCCCGTTTTTGTGTAAATCTTCATCTTGACATAACGAATGCCACAACGAACGTTGAACGAGCAACGCTGCCACTGGAGCAGGGATCGTGTTCAATAAGCGCATTGTGTAATTCATATAATATACTGAGTGAGGTAGCTAAACTAACAGATTTTCCCATTCGGGCCGTACCTTTGCGCCCTGATTTTAACGAGCTGATTGCAGGGAATGAGTTATGGGCTTGTTCATTCGTCCGCTCTATTACTCTTTTTAGATGAAAGCAAGTATCTTTTTTGTCCGGACCTGGCGTATTATGTCCATTCTCGGATTATTGTTCGCACTTTTTAACAGCTATATCTCGTATCCCGGCGAAGTTGTCGTTCGTTTCGACGATTCAAACCAGCCTCTTCAAACCATTGATCGTGAAACGATCTTTTACATTGCCGTTGCCATCTTTCTGATCAACAACACAATGATTAGAGCTATTTCCCGATTGTTTCTTCGTCTTCCAACAGCTAGTATCCCTGTTCCCAATCAAGCAGTTTGGGCCACACATCGTTCGCAATTAAACGAAGTTTTCAGCAATTGGTTCTACGCACTCATGGCGGCCATCAATACGGTCCTGGCCTTGGAGCTGATCGTTCTGTCGCTGGTTAATCGCTCTGACCGCGCCATTAAAGCCGTTGATTATGCCTGGCTTTTGCCACTCAGTACGGCTATTCTGGTTATTGTATTGGTCGCCTTACCGATTCGTTTGTTCATGAAACCGGGTGACGATGACTGAACAAAAAGAATTATTGCTGAGTCAGTTTCAGTACGATCTCCCCGACGACCGTATTGCTCGTTTTCCGTTACCTCAGCGCGATGCATCGAAACTACTCGTTTATCGAAAGGGGCAGATCAGTCATGACCGGTTTGCCAACCTGCCTGATTTACTACCTGCCGATAGCTTTCTTGTATTCAATAATACAAAGGTCATTCCGGCACGGCTGCATTTTACGAAACCCACTGGTGCGCTCATCGAGCTTTTTTTGCTGAATCCATTCTCCGGAAATTCCGAAACGGGGGCACTACCCCTTACTCTGGCAATGGAAGCGACTGGCGAGGCTATCTGGCAGGGAATGGTCGGCAACCGGAAACGCTGGCGACCTACCGAAATACTCGAAATGACGCTTGAAACGCCAAGCGGAAGTGTAGTACTTTCGGCCAGTTGGTATGATTACGAGCAGTCGGCTGTTCAATTACTCTGGCAACCAGCCGAATTTACATTTGCTCAGATCATTCAGTACGCGGGTGAAATTCCGTTACCGCCCTATCTGAAACGCGACGCGACCGATACTGATCGGGATACGTATCAAACCGTATACTCAAAGCAGGAGGGAGCTGTCGCTGCGCCAACCGCCGGATTGCATTTCACGACTGACGTATTCGACCAACTCGCCAAACGCCGTATTGAGCATGACTACCTGACATTGCACGTGGGTGCGGGCACCTTCCAGCCAATAAAAACAGTTAATGTTCTTCAGCATCACATGCATACGGAGCAGGTTGTATATACCCAGACGAATCTACGAAATCTGTTAGGTCATCTCGATTCGGTGATTGCTGTCGGTACGACCTCAATGAGAGCCCTGGAGAGTTTATACTGGATGGGCGCAAAATTGTTGGCAAACAATCCCGAACCGTTTTCCCTCGACCAGCATTATGCTTACCAACTTACGCCAGATCAGCAACCAATCGTTGAGGAAGCGCTTCAGGCTGTTCTGAGCTACCTGATGGTTACAAATCAGGAAACGATTGTTGCCCATACCGGCATCTACATCACCCCTGGTTACAGGTTCAAACTGTGTAAAGGAATTGTGACGAATTTCCACCAGCCTGGCTCGACACTGATTCTGCTTATAGCCGCACTGATTGGGAACGACTGGAAACAAGTATATAAGGAAGCACTCGACAACGATTATCGCTTCCTGAGTTATGGCGACTCGTCATTGCTTTTGCCGTAAAACACTAATTTTGCAACCTTTAAAGAACGAAAGTGCGCCAGTGCGAACAATTGACGCCTTCTCAAACCGCTCTTTCACTCTTGCACACCGCTTCGGCGGTACGATTTCACTCTCTTATGAACTTTATCGAAGAACTCCGCTGGCGGGGTATGTTGAACGACATGACCCCTGGCACTGAAGAACAACTCCAGAAAGAAATGACGGCGGGCTATATTGGCTTTGACCCAACAGCCGCATCGCTCCATATCGGGAATCTTGCTACCGTGATGTTGCTCGTCCATCTTCAGCGGGCCGGTCACAAACCCTTTGCGCTGGTTGGCGGAGCCACCGGTATGATTGGCGATCCATCGGGTAAAGCTGCCGAACGCGAGTTTTTATCTGAAGAGACGTTACGCCGAAATCAGGAAGGAATACGGGCGCAATTGAGCAAATTTCTTGATTTCGAAAGCGGAACCAATTCGGCTGAAATGGTTAACAATTACGACTGGTTCAAGGAAATTTCGTTTTTGGGATTCCTCCGCGAAGCAGGAAAACACATTACCGTCAATTACATGATGGCGAAGGATTCGGTGAAGAAGCGACTCGAAACGGGTATTTCATTCACCGAATTCTCATACCAGTTATTGCAGGGTTACGACTTTTACTGGTTATATAAAAATAAGAATGTTCGCCTACAGATGGGAGGCTCTGACCAATGGGGAAATATAACCACGGGTACAGAACTAATCCGTAGAAAAGAGGGTGGTGCGGCAGGCCATTCGGAGGAGCATCTGGCGTATGCCTTGACCACCCCCCTGGTGACCAAAGCCGATGGCACTAAATTCGGGAAGTCAGAAAGCGGTAATGTCTGGCTTGACCCAGCTTTAACATCACCTTACCAGTTCTACCAGTTTTGGCTGAATACGACTGATGCCGATTGTCCGCGTCTGATTCGCGTCTTTACGCTTCTATCGCGCGAAGAAATTGAAGAGCTGGAACGTCAGCATGCAGAAGCACCGCATCTACGAATCCTGCAAAAAGCGATTGCAAAGGACGTAACCATCCGTATTCATTCGCAGGCGGGATATGATTTGGCCGTAAAGGCTTCCGAAGTGTTGTATGGAAAGGCAACGCTCGACATGCTTCGATCCATCCAGGCCGACGAGTTCGACGTTATTTTTGAAGGTGTTCCTCAAACTGAAATAACTTCCGATGAATTGGCCAATAGTAAAGACATTACGGATTTACTTTCAGTTGCCAGTAGAGGTGAAGTATATGCATCAAAAGGTGAAGCCAGGCGGGCGATTACACAAAATGCAGTCAGTATAAATAAAACGAAAGTGTCTGATCCGGCGGCTTCGGTTGCGTTAGAATGGCTCCAGGACCGCTATGTTTTGGTTTCAAAAGGGAAAAAGAATCACCTTCTGAAAAAAGTTTAAAATAGTTCAGTGGTGTAAGTGGCTGAAAAGGGGGGAGTTACCAACGATTCGTTGGTGACTCCCCCGCTATTTTCAACCCAGGCCTTGACAAACCCCCTAAAGTGGCCTACCTTTGCAGTCCCAAATCAGGGAAATCAGTTGAAAGCAAACGCGAAAGCTGCTGACAATCAATCGATTAGGTGTAAGGGTCTGACAATCAACGATAAAATTTATTTTCAGATTTACTTGACAAACTCAAAACAGTCAATTACCTTTGCACTCCCAAACAACGGGAACACACTGAAAAATAAAGCTAATCACTTGTCGATCAGTGCATTACGGGTAAAAAGAACGAAAACAAAACAAAAATTTATTTTCACTTTTTACTTGACAATCGGGAAAACGCAGCGTACCTTTGCACTCCCAAACACGACGAGATCAACTGCCCACGGGTAATCGCTTCTCGACAACGCTTCGACCAACGGGTCTGGCGCCAAGTTCTTTGACAAACGGTCAGCACACGATAACTCAATCATACGACTTCGGTCGTCGGTTGAACAAGACAGTCTCACGCAAGTGAGACACATAATATTTACGATGGAGAGTTTGATCCTGGCTCAGGATGAACGCTAGCGGCAGGCCTAATACATGCAAGTCGAACGGATCGCAAGATCAGTGGCAAACGGGTGCGTAACGCGTAAGCAACCTGCCTCATACTGGGGGATAGCCCGGCGAAAGCTGGGGTAAACCCGCACGGTCCTATGAAATCACCTGGTTTTATAGGTAAACATTTATGGGT